>NZ_JBIVZG010000016.1:0-196137 GCF_044759445.1 Streptomyces sp. NPDC101118
GGTTACATTTCGAACCCGGAAGCTAAGCCTTTCAGCGCCGATGGTACTGCAGGGGGGACCCTGTGGGAGAGTAGGACGCCGCCGAACAATCATTGCGGGAAAGCCCCGCACCTGATTCGAAAGAATCAAGGTGCGGGGCTTTTCTGCGTTTCCGTTTCAGGGTGTGTTGCAAGAAAAAAGGGGGGCCCGCCGTTCGGCGGGCCCCCTTCTGCGTTCTACAGGCGGCCGGCTGCCTTCAGGGCCAGGTACGCGTCCGCCAGGGCCGGGGCCAGGGTGTCCGGGGCCGCGTCGACGACCGTGACGCCGTGGCGGGACAGTTGGTCGGCGGTGCGGTGGCGCTGGGAGCGGGACTGGGTGGCCGCCGCGGACTCGTACACCGCGTCCACCGTGCCGCGTGCCTTGGCCATGCGGTCCACCTCGGGGTCGGCCACCGAGGCGACGAGCACCGTGTGGCGCTGGCTCAGCTGCGGCAGTACCGGGAGCAGGCCCTCCTCGATGGGGGCTGCGTCCAGGCTGGTCAGCAGGACCACCAGGGAGCGGCGCGGGGCGCCGGCCAGGATCGTGGAGACCATCGACCGGGCGTCGGTCTCCACCAGTTCGGGCTCCAGGGTGGCCATCGCGTTCACCAGGGCGGGCAGGACGTCGCCCGCCGACCGGCCCTGGACCTGGACGCGCGTGCGCCGGTCGTACGCGAGCAGGTCCACGCGGTCGCCCGCGCGGGAGGCCAGGGCGGCCAGGAGCAGGGCCGCGTCCATCGCCGCGTCCAGCCGGGGGGCGTCGCCCACCCGGCCGGCGGACGTGCGGCCGGTGTCGAGGCAGATCAGGATGTGCCGGTCGCGCTCGGGGCGCCAGGTGCGGACGGCCACCTTGTTCTGGCGGGCGGTGGCCCGCCAGTCGATGGAACGGGTGTCGTCGCCCGGCACGTAGTCCCGCAGGCTGTCGAACTCGGTGCCCTCGCCGCGGGTCAGGACGCTGGTGCGGCCGTCCAGTTCGCGCAGCCGGGCCAGCCGGGAGGGCAGGTGCTTGCGGCTGGTGAAGGGCGGCAGGACGCGGACCGTCCAGGGGACGACGTGGCTGCCCTGCCGGGCCAGCAGGCCCAGCGGCCCGTACGAGCGGATCGTGACCCGGGCCGCCTGGCGGTCGCCGCGCCGGGTGGGGCGCAGCCGGGTGATGACCCGGCGGCGTTCGCCCGGCGGGACGCGGAGCGTGTGGCGGGAGGCGTCGGTCTCCGTGCCGGGGAGCCAGCTGCTCGGTGGCCACGCGTCGCGGAGCCGGGCGCGCAGCGGTCGGGTGCCCGGGTTGGTGACCGTCAGGTGGACCTCCGCGGCCTCGCCGAGGCGGACGTTGGTGTCGCCGGAGCGGGCCAGGCGGAGGGTGCGTACGGGGGCCGCGAGGGCGTAGTCGCAGGCGCAGGCCAGGGCCAGCGGGCCGTTGACGGCCAGCAGGCCCGTCCAGCTGGGTTCCAGCAGGCCGACGGGAATCGAGCCGAGGGCCGCGATGAGCGCGGCGCGTCCGGTGAGGGCCATCAGCGCGGTACGGGGACGTGGGCCAGGATCGCGTTGATGACCGAGTCCGCGGTGACGCCTTCCATCTCGGCCTCGGGGCGCAGCTGGACGCGGTGGCGCAGCGTGGGCAGGGCGAGGGCCTTCACGTCGTCCGGGGTGACGTAGTCGCGGCCGGTGAGCCAGGCCCAGGCGCGCGAGGTGGCCAGCAGGGCGGTGGCACCCCGGGGGGAGACGCCCAGGGTCAGGGAGGGCGACTCGCGGGTGGCGCGGCAGATGTCGACGACGTACCCGGTGATCTCGGGGGAGACGGCGGTCTTCGCGACGGCGTCGCGGGCGGCCTCCAGGTCGGCGGCGGTGGCGACGGGGCGTACGCCGGCGGCGGCGAGGTCGCGGGGGTTGAAGCCCTGCGCGTGGCGGGTGAGGACGTCGATCTCGTCCTGGCGGGACGGGAGGGGGACGGTGAGCTTGAGGAGGAAGCGGTCCAACTGGGCTTCCGGGAGGGGGTAGGTGCCCTCGTACTCGACGGGGTTCTGCGTGGCGGCGACCAGGAAGGGGTCGGGCAGCGGGCGCGGGGTGCCGTCGACGGTGACCTGCCGCTCCTCCATGGCCTCCAGGAGGGAGGACTGGGTCTTGGGCGGGGTGCGGTTGATCTCGTCCGCGAGGAGGAGGTTGGTGAAGACCGGGCCCGGCTGGAAGGAGAACTCGGCGGTGCGCGCGTCGTACACGAGGGAGCCGGTGACGTCGCTGGGCATGAGGTCGGGGGTGAACTGGACGCGCTTGGTGTCGAGTTCGAGGGAGGCGGCGAGGGCGCGCACCAGGAGGGTCTTGGCGACGCCGGGGACGCCTTCGAGGAGCACGTGGCCGCGGCAGAGGAGGGCGACGACGAGACCGGTGACGGCGGGGTCCTGGCCGACCACGGCCTTGCCGATCTCGGTGCGGAGGGCCTCCAGCGCGGAGCGCGCGCGGTCCGCGGTGGCTGCGTGGTCTGCGGGCTGGGCCGTCATGAGGAGCGGACCTCCCTTTCGAGGGCGTCGAGGTGGTCGGTGAGCGCGACGAGGGCCGCGTCGTCGGTGGGTGCGGGCCCGAACAGCAGGCCCGTCAGGTCGCGTCCGTCGCCGGGAAGTTGGGCGGAGACGGCGGGGGTCAGGGTGGCGGGGTCGTGGGCGCCGGCCGGTGGTACCCCGAGGAGTGCGGCGAGGCGTTCGCGGGTGGCGGCGCGCAGCACCTGGGCGGCGCGGTCGCGGGCGTTGGCCTTGCGGTAGAGGCGGGCGCGGCCCTCGGTGGCCTCGGAGGCGCGGATGACGACCGGCAGGTTCTCGTGGACCAGGGGGCCGAGGCGCCGGGCGCGCCAGGCGGCTGCGAGGAGGGCGGCGACGAGGAGTTGGAGCAGCGCCCAGGACCAGCCGTCGGGGATCAGGTCGGAGAAGCTCTGCTCGGTGCCCTCGCCGGTGGCCGCCGGGTCGGCGAGCGTGGGCAGGTACCACGTCACCTCGGGCCGGGTGCCGAGGAGTTGGAGGGCCAGGGAGGCGTTTCCCTCGTCGGCGAGGTTCTCGTTGAGGAGGGGCGCGGGGGAGCCGAGGAGCACGGTGTCGGCGCCGTCCTGGCCCGGCAGGACGAGGAGGGTGGCGGGGCCGCCGTCCGGGTAGCAGGAGGTCGCTCCCTGACGGGTCGTCGTGTACGCGAGGCCCTCGCCGGTGGTGGCGCGGCCCGCGCTGACCGCCGGGGCGTACGCGCACCGCGGGTCCAGTGCCTCGTCGCCGCCGGTGGCCGAGGCGGTGACGCCCGGGACGAGGCCGGCCAGGGCGGTGGGCCCGGGGGAGAGCAGGACGGTGCGGCCGCCGGAGAGGTCCATGGCCGTCTTGAGGGTCTCGCGCTGGCCGTCGGTGAGGAGGCCGGGCGAGGTGACGACGAGGGTGGTGCCGGGGGCGGCCGCGGTGACGGCTTCGGCGGTGGTGGTGACCACGTGGGTGCGGATGCCGTGGCCGGTGAGGAGTTCGGCTACGGCGCGGGTGCCCTGGGGGTCGGCGGAGCGGGGGTCGAGGCGGCCGTGTGCCTCGCCGGAGTTGAGTGCGGCGAGCACGACGCCGGCCAGGAGGAGGGCCGTGAGGGCCAGGAGGGGGCCGCGGGCGCGGGCCCACAGCTGTGCCGGGCCGGGGGCGGTGGAGGTGCGGCCGGGGGTGGCCGCGGGGGCGGGGGCGGTGGTGCCGGTCATCCGGCGGCTCCCGGGGTGGTGGCGTCGAGGAGGGGGCGGGTCCGCTCCAGGACGAGGTCGAGGTCCCGCAGGCGTACGTAGGCCTCCTGGTCGGCGGTGCGGCCGCCGTAGGTGACGTCGTCGAAGGCGCGGGCCGCGGCGCGGAGGGCGTCGGCGTGGGCGGGGAGGGTGCGGGCGGCCTCGGCGGCCGCCTCGTCGGCGGTGCGGCCGGGGCGCGGGTCGAGGAGGGTGCGTTCCTCCAGGGAGCGGACCAGGGCGCGCATCCGCTCCTGGACGGCCTCGGTCCAGCGGCCCGCCGCGGCGTGTGCCTCGGCGGCGGTGCGGTGTTCCGCGGCGCTGCGGGGGCGGTCGTCGAAGAGGGCGGCTGCGGAGGTGGCGGCGCGGCGGGGGGTGCCGAGCCGCCACCACAGGGCGGCGAGGAGGGCCAGTACCAGCAGGACGACCACGACGAGGCCGAGCGTGCCGCCGGGGGTGACTCCGGAGGCGGCGTCCAGGACCTCGCCCACCCAGTCCCAGAAGGCGTTCCAGGCGCGCTGGAGCAGGCCCGGGTCGTTCTCGTGGTACATCGGCTTGGACAGTTCGCGTTCGGCCGCCTCGCGGGCGGGTACGCGGGGTGTCGTCACCGGTGGTTCGTCCGCGCGGCGGGCCAGTGCGGCCGCCGCGCGGGTGGTCGTGCCCCCCGTGGCCGTCACCGCATCAGCCTCCCGCGGCGGCGGTGCCGGGCGGGGTGCCGCCGGGCCCCTGGAGGCCGGCGGCGCGGGCCAGCTCCAGGTCCAGGGCCTCGCGCCGGATGCGCTGGTCGATGTACAGCAGGACGGTGACGCCCGCGCTGATCGGCATGGTGACGGTCAGGGCGATCACGGAGCCGATCGCGGTGATGACCAGGAAGCCCCAGCTGTAGGTGGCGGTGCCCTCGATGATGCCCTGGAAGCCGTCGCCGCCGAAGATCATGCCGGCGATCGTGAAGGGGAAGACGATGATGCCCGCCACGATGCTGGTGATGATGCCGGTCAGGAGCGTGATCAGGAAGATCCGCCACCAGGCTCCGCGGACCAGGCGGGCCGAGCGGGCGAGCGACTTCAGTACGGGCTGCTTCTCCAGCATCAGGGCCGGCGAGGCCAGGCTGAAGCGGATGTAGAGCCAGAGGGCCACGGGGAAGGCGATGAGCATGCCGCCCAGGCCGAGTCCCCAGCTGCCGGTGAGGATGCCGGGCAGCAGGCCGACGGCGAAGACCGCCACGACCATCAGCAGGAGCAGCAGCGTGAGCCCCGTGAGCTTCAGCAGCCGGGGCCGGGCCTCCTGCCAGGCTTCGGCGACGGTGGAGGTGCGGCCGAGCACGGCCCGGCTGAAGACCATCGTCAGGGTCGCGGTGGCGAGGATCGTGCCGATCAGGGTGATGACCTGGGCGACGGCGCTGGCGGCGATGCTGCCGCCGATGGCGTCGAGCTGCTGGCGCAGCGCGGCCTCGGGGTCGCCGGCGGCGGCCGTGTTGAGGTCGTCGAGCGCGAAGCCCTGGACCAGGGTGATCGCGAGCTGGGTGACCACGGCCACCGCGAGGGTGATCGAGAGGACCGTGCGCCAGTGGGCGCGCATGGTGGAGACCGCGCCGTCGAGGATCTCGCCGACACCGAGGGGGCGCAGCGGGATCACGCCGGGCTTGGGCGCGTACGGCTTGGCGCCCCAGGCCGTGTGGGCGCCGCCGCGGGAGGACGGGTCCCAGCCGCTGCCGGGGGCTCCCCAGCCCTGCGCGGGCCCGCCGGGCCCCGGGGCCGGGCCGCCGGGGTTGACGCCGGTCCACTGGCCCGCGGGGGGCTGCTCGGCCGACCACCGCTGGTCGGCGGGGGGCGTGCCGCCGGTGCCGCCGTCGGGCGCGGGGGCCGGGTCGGGGGCGGGTGCCGCTCCGTCCGGCGTCGCCGCCGCCCCGTCGGGGCGTTCGCCGTCCGACGGGGTGGATCCGGGCGAGGCCCAGCCCGGAGAGTCGTTCATCGTCACTCCTTCACGTGCCCGTACGGGGGCGGGGCGCTGGTCGGCTGCCATCGTGCCATGTGGTTGGGCCGATCGGGCGGGCCCCCGGGGTTGTTTCCCGATCTAGGTCAGGGCCGGGGGTCCCGCGGTCCGGGGGGCTCCCGAGCCTTCTGCCGGCACCGGGGGACGGGGCAGACTGAGGGGCCGGATCACGACGGGTGACCGGGGCGAAACCGCTGGTCGCACCGCTGTGTGCCAGCTCACCGCCGGGTAACGATTGGCTAATGGGATGATGTCAGTCATGAAGGGACGCGTCCTTGTCGTCGACGACGACACCGCGCTGGCCGAGATGCTCGGCATTGTGCTGCGTGGAGAAGGTTTCGAGCCGTCGTTCGTCGCGGACGGCGACAAGGCCCTGGCTGCCTTCCGAGAGGCCAAGCCGGACCTGGTGCTGCTGGATCTCATGCTGCCCGGACGGGACGGCATAGAGGTCTGCCGGCTGATCCGGGCCGAGTCGGGTGTGCCGATCGTGATGCTCACGGCCAAGAGCGACACCGTCGACGTGGTCGTCGGCCTGGAGTCCGGTGCCGACGACTACATCGTCAAGCCGTTCAAGCCCAAGGAGCTGGTGGCCCGCATCCGGGCCCGCCTGCGCCGCTCCGAGGAGCCCGCCCCCGAGCAGCTCACCATCGGTGACCTGGTCATCGACGTGGCCGGGCACTCGGTGAAGCGGGACGGGCAGTCGATCGCGCTGACCCCGCTGGAGTTCGACCTGCTGGTGGCGCTCGCGCGCAAGCCGTGGCAGGTGTTCACCCGCGAGGTGCTGCTGGAACAGGTGTGGGGCTACCGCCACGCCGCCGACACCCGGCTCGTCAACGTGCACGTGCAGCGGCTGCGCTCCAAGGTCGAGAAGGACCCGGAGCGTCCCGAGATCGTGGTGACCGTCCGCGGCGTCGGCTACAAGGCGGGGCCGAGCTGAGATGCCGTCCCGCACGGCCTCCCGGGGCGGCCGGCGGTTCCTGATCGGAGCGTCCGGCCGGCCCCTGCTCCGCCTCTTCGTGCGCTGGGTGCGCCGACCGCTGCTGCCGGCGATCCGGCTGTGGCGGCGCAACCTCCAGCTGCGCGTCGTCGCGGGCACGCTGCTGATGTCGCTGGGCGTGGTCCTGATGCTCGGCTTCGTCGTCATCGGGCAGGTCAGCAACGGCCTGCTCGTGGCCAAGGAGGAGGCGGCCCAGAGCCAGGCCTCCGGCGGTTTCGCGGTCGCGCAGGAGAAGGCCAACGCGCCCGCGGTGACCGGCGCCCAGGACAACGCTGCGGGTGACAACCGGGCCGGCCGCAACGCCAGCGCCTGGATGTCCGACCTCGTCGAGCAGCTCGCCAGCAGCGGCCAGAAGGCGTACTCCGTCGTCGCGCTCGGCGCCGGCGAGGCCGAGGACGCGGCCGGCGACCTCGGCTCCGGCGTCCGCGGCCCGCGCGCCTCCGGCGGCGTCGACCCGACCGCGAGCGTGCCGGCGGCGCTGCGCACGGCCGTCGACAGCGGGGCCGGGCCGTACCAGACCTTCTCCAGCATCGAGTACACGACCAGCGGCAAGGCCCCCGAGCCCGCGCTGGTGATCGGCAAGCGCCTGACGGACATCAACGGCGACCCGTACCACCTGTACTACCTCTTCCCGCTCACGCAGGAGGAGGAGTCGCTGAACCTGATCAAGGCCACCATCGCGACCGCCGGCCTGTTCGTCGTCGCGCTGCTGTGCGCCATCGCCTGGCTGCTGGTGCGGCAGGTCGTCACACCCGTGCGGATGGCCGCAGGGATCGCCGAGCGGCTCTCGGCCGGGCGCCTCCAGGAGCGGATGAAGGTCACCGGCGAGGACGACATCGCCCGCCTGGGCGAGGCCTTCAACAAGATGGCCCAGAACCTCCAGCTCAAGATCCAGCAGCTGGAGGACCTCTCGCGCATGCAGCGGCGGTTCGTCTCCGACGTCTCGCACGAGCTGCGCACCCCGCTGACGACCGTGCGGATGGCCGCGGACGTCATCCACGACGCCCGGGTGGACTTCGACCCGGTGACCGCGCGCTCCGCGGAGCTGCTCGCCAGCCAGCTGGACCGCTTCGAGACGCTGCTCGCCGACCTGCTGGAGATCAGCCGGTTCGACGCGGGCGCCGCGGCGCTGGAGGCCGAGCCGATAGACCTGCGCGACGTCGTACGCCGGGTCATCGACGGCGCCGAGCCGCTGGCCGAGCGCAAGGGCAGCCGGATCCGGGTGCTCGGCGACTCCCAGCCGGTGGTCGCGGAGGCGGACGCGCGCCGCGTGGAGCGCGTACTGCGCAACCTCGTGGTCAACGCCGTGGAGCACGGCGAGGGCAAGGACGTGGTGGTCCGGCTGGCCTCGGCCGGCGGGGCCGTGGCCGTGGCCGTACGCGACTACGGCGTGGGCCTGAAGCCCGGCGAGGCCACCCGCGTGTTCAACCGCTTCTGGCGGGCCGACCCCGCGCGGGCCAGGACCACCGGCGGCACGGGCCTCGGCCTGTCGATCGCCGTCGAGGACGCACGGCTGCACGGCGGCTGGCTGCAGGCCTGGGGCGAGCCCGGTGGCGGCTCGCAGTTCCGGCTGACGCTGCCCCGTACGGCGGACGAGCCGCTGCGCGGTTCGCCGATCCCGCTGGAGCCGGAGGACTCGCGGGCCGCCCGCGCCCGCGCGGCGGCCAAGCTGGAGGAGCGGTCCGGCGACCTGCCCCCCCAGGGCGCGGCCGAGCGGGACCGCGACCCGATACCGCCGCGCAGCCTCGTCGCCACCGCCGTGCCCGCCGACCCCACCGCGCTGCCCGGCAACGGCGCGCGGGTGGTGGCCAGGCCCGGCGGCGACCAGGCGGCCCCGCAAGGACAGACAGCCCGGCCGACGGGCACGGACCGGGAGGACGGCGAAGGTGGACGCTGAGGCCCCGCAGGCCACCGAGACCACGAGCCGGAACGGCCGGGACGACCGGAACGGCCGCGGCACCGGCGGTGTCCGGGGCCGTCGCTGGCGGGCGGCGGGAGCCCTGGGCGGCGGCGCGCTGCTGCTGGCCGGATGCGCCTCGATGCCCGACAGCGGAGAGGTCAAGCAGGTCGAGGCCTCGCAGGGCGTCGACTCGCAGGTGCGGGTCTTCGGCGTGCCGCCGAAGGACAAGGCCACCCCGTTCGAGATCGTCGACGGCTTCCTGGAGGCCATGACCAGCGACGACCCGAAGCTGGCCATCGCGCGCGAGTACCTGACCAAGAAGGCCGCGGCGAAGTGGAACCCGGGCAAGGGGATCACGGTCCTGTCGTCCGAGCTCAACCGCCAGCGCCTCGGTGCCGGCAACGACCAGGACGAGGAGGGGCAGCGCTTCGAGCTGTCCGGCAACCGCCTGGCCCGCGTCGACGAGCGCAGCGCCTACCAGCCGGAGGCCGGGAACGCCTCGTACAAGGAGTTCCTCCAGCTGGTGAAGGAGGACAACCAGTGGCGGATCGACGGGCTGCCCGACGGCCTGGTGCTCGGTGAGTCCGACTTCCAGCGGATCTTCCGGTCCGTCAACAAGTACTACTTCGCCTCGGGGATGCTCGTCGCCGACCCGGTCTTCGTGCGCCAGCGCCCCGACCCGGAATCGCGCATGGACGCCATCACCCAGACCGTGCAGTCCCTGCTCGCAGGCCCCTCGAAGTGGCTGGGCCCGGTGGTCGGTTCGAGCTTCCCGACCGGTACGGCCCTGCGCGACGGCACGCGCACGCTCTCGTACGACGGGGACAACGCGCTGCGGGTGCCGCTCAACGGCAAGGCGGACAACGTCGCCGACAGCCAGTGCCGGCGGATGGCCACCCAGCTGCTGTTCACGGTGAAGGACCTGACCGCCTCGCGGGTGACCAGCGTCGAACTGCTGCGCTCCGACGGCAAGTCGGCCCTGTGCCAGGTCGGCGAGCCCGAGGCCACGGTCACCGCGAACCGCTTCTCCAACGTCTCGCCGCAGCACCAGTACTACGTGGACCCCGAGAACCGGCTGCGCAGGATCCAGCTGATGTCCGACAGCGAGGCCAGGCCGGACCAGGGTGAGCCCGTGGCCGGGCCGCTGGCCACCGCGCAGCTCAAGATCGGCTCGGCGGCCGTCGCGCACGACGAGAAGCGCGCCGCGGTGATCAGCGAGAACGGCCGCGAGATGTACGTCGTCTCGCTGACCACCGGCGGCCCGCTCGGCCAGCCCGTGCTGACCAGCAAGGCGCCCGCCAACGCGGGTACCGGGCACCGGCTCTCCGCCCCCAGCTGGGACGGCCGGGGCGACCTCTGGGTGGCCGACCGCAACCCCGCCGATCCGGCGGTGTGGGTGCTGAACGGCGGCGGGGGCACCCCGCAGCGGGTGGACGTGGCCGGGCTGAACGGCGGGCGGATCGAGTCCCTGCGGGTCTCCTCGGACGGCGTGCGCATCGCGCTGCTCATCGAGAAGGACGGCCGGCACACCCTGCACGTGGGGCGGATCGAGCGCCCCGACGCCCGGGGCGGCAGCGAGGAGACCAGGGTGCTGGTGCGCGAGCTGCGCCCGGCGGCTCCCCAGATGGCGGACGTCACCGCCATGTCCTGGGCCTCGCGCGGGCGGCTGCTGGTCGTCGGCCGGGAGGCCGGGGGCGTGGTGCAGGCCCGTTACATGCAGGCCGACGGGTCCGTCGTGGTCTCCGGCAGCCTGCCCGGTGCCACGGGGCTGAGCGCGATCGCCGCCTCGGAGGACGAGAAGGCGCCCGTGGTCGCGTACTCGGGGACGGACGGCATCGTCTGGCTGCCGCCCGGCGCCCAGTGGCGGACCGTGGTGGACGGCGGTTCGGCCCCGGTCTATCCCGGCTGACCCACGCCTTCCGACCCCACGCCCACGCCTTCCGACTCAACGCCAACGCCTTACGACCCAACGCCTTACGACCCGGGCGTCCCGCGGGCCGGCCGCACCCCGTCACGGCCGGTCCCGGCCACTCCTTCGGGTGAGATCCGGCCGACTTCCCCGGTGTCTGACGGGTGAGGTCCGGCCGGCTTCCGCCGTGCCCGCCGGCCGCGCGGACACGGGCTGTCGGGGTGGTTTTCCACAGGGGTGGCCGGGCCGGTGCGCCGGGGGCACAGTGGAGCCATGCGGGCGTGGTGGCGGGAGCTCTCCGGGCTGGTCCTGCCGGTGGACTGCGGCGGTTGCGGCGCCGCGCGCACTCCCCTCTGCGAGGTGTGCCGCCGGGCGCTGGGCGGGGCCCGGGCGCGCCGGGTGCGGCCGAGTCCCGAGCCGTGCGGGCTGCCGCCGGTGTACGCGGCCGCGCCGTACCGCGACGCGGTGCGCGCCGTGCTGCTCGCGCACAAGGAACGCGGGGCGCTGGGGCTCGCGGAGGTGCTGGGCGGCGCCCTGGCCGGGGCGGTACGGGCCGCCGCGCCCGGTGCCGGGAGAGGGCCGCTCGTACTGGTGCCCGTGCCCTCCGCGCGGCGGGCGGTGCGGGCGCGCGGGCACGACCCGGCCCGGGGGATCGCCCTGGCGGCCGCGCGGGAGCTGCGGCGCGGGGGCCGGCCGGCGCGGGTGGCGGCGGTGCTGGGGCAGCGGCGGGCGGTGGCGGACCAGGCGGGTCTGGGGGCGCGCGAGCGGCGCGCGAACCTGTCCGGGGCCCTGGAGGTCCGGCGGGGTGGTGTGCGGCTGCTGGCGGGTGGGCAGGTCGTCCTCGTGGACGACCTGGTGACCACCGGAGCGTCGCTGGCGGAAGCGGCGCGGGCGGTGCGCGCGGTGCTGCCCGGAGAGGCGTTCCCGGAAGGCGGATCACTTCCCCGAACGGTCGAATCCGATCGGGTGCGAGCGGCCGTGGTCGGAGGACCTTCAGCCTCTTTCGAAAAGAATTGGAACTGACAAGATTGGCGCATCGTTGCAGGTGGTAGGAGGGAAAACACACCTGATCGGAGGTACGTTCCGGTAGCGGGTGCCGACAACCGTCCGAGCGAGATATGTTCGGTTGTAAGCGGTAATGGCGAGCACTTCGGCCCCACCAGCGGATCGCGTACTTCGGAGTTCAGGCGGGTTTCCCTCGCCTCCCGAAGTCGGTGGGGTGGAGATCTTGCCGATGGGGGAGGAGGAGGTGAAAGTCGCCAAGTCCGAGGCTCCGGTGTTCACCGGAGTCTGGTGCAAAAGGGAGACGCTTCGCCCGATGAGGCGGAGCGATCCGGGAACGGAGTTCTGCGTGGACATCGTCGTCAAGGGCCGCAAGACCGAAGTGCCCGAGCGGTTCCGCAAGCACGTGGCCGAGAAGCTCAAGCTGGAGAAGATCCAGAAGCTCGACGGCAAGGTGATCAGCCTCGACGTCGAGGTGTCCAAGGAGCACAACCCGCGCCAGGCCGACCGTTCCGACCGCGTGGAGATCACGCTTCACTCACGTGGCCCGGTGATCCGGGCAGAGGCCGCGGCCGCGGACCCGTACGCGGCGCTGGACCTCGCGCACGAGAAGCTCGAGGCGCGCCTGCGCAAGCAGCACGACAAGCGCTTCAGCCGCAGGGGGACCGGCCGCCTGTCCGCCGCGGAAGTGGCCGACGCGGTGCCCGGCGCGGCGGTGCTGAACGGAAACGGCCACCTGGTCACCGAAGAGAGCGACGCGATCCCGACGACGCGGATCGGCTCGCTCGAAGTACAGGGCGAGGGACCGCTCGTGGTCCGCGAGAAGACCCACGCGGCCGCGCCCATGAGCCTGGACCAGGCGCTCTACGAAATGGAACTCGTCGGTCACGACTTCTACTTGTTCGTCGACTCGGACACCAAGCAGCCGAGCGTGGTCTACCGACGCCACGCGTACGACTACGGCGTCATCCACCTGGACGCCGACAGCCACTCGACCTCGGAAGAGGGCGGCGGAGCGGGCGGGGCGCTCGGCGGCTGACGGCCCCGGTCCCGCGCGCAGGAAAACGTCAGCGAGATGCCCCTGGGAGGCGCTCCACGCGCCCCCGGGGGCATCCATTTGCGGCCAGCGGCCGACCATCGTGTCGGCCGGGCATGGAATCATGGCGGGCAGCCAACGGGCGGCCTCAGCGCCCGGTCAGGCGCGGCACATGTACTTCGGGCCACGGCCTTCAGGGGGAGGAACGATGGCGGACAGCTTCGGACCGGTTCACGAGGACGAGGCGGACTGCTCCGGGACGCCCGGGGCGGGCCACGGCGGGGAACCGATCCGGGTCCTGGTCGTCGACGACCACGCGCTGTTCCGCCGCGGGCTGGAGATCGTGCTGGCCCAGGAGGAGGACATCCAGGTCGTGGGCGAGGCCGGGGACGGCGCCGAGGCCGTGGACAAGGCCGCGGACCTGCTCCCCGACATCATCCTGATGGACGTGCGGATGCCCCGGCGCGGCGGCATCGAGGCCTGCACCTCCATCAAGGAGGTGGCCCCCAGCGCGAAGATCATCATGCTGACGATCAGCGACGAGGAGGCCGACCTCTACGACGCGATCAAGGCCGGGGCGACCGGCTACCTCCTCAAGGAGATCTCCACCGACGAGGTGGCGACCGCGATCCGGGCCGTCGCCGACGGCCAGTCGCAGATCAGCCCCTCGATGGCGTCGAAGCTCCTGACCGAGTTCAAGTCGATGATCCAGCGCACCGACGAGCGGCGGCTGGTGCCCGCCCCCCGGCTGACCGACCGTGAGCTTGAGGTCCTCAAGCTGGTGGCGACCGGGATGAACAACCGGGACATCGCCAAGGAGTTGTTCATCTCCGAGAACACCGTGAAGAACCACGTGCGGAACATCCTGGAGAAGCTCCAGCTGCACTCCCGCATGGAGGCCGTGGTCTACGCGATGCGGGAGAAGATCCTCGAGATCCGCTGACCCGCGGTGCGGCCGGGCCGCGGGCCCGCCCGGCCCCCGGCCCCTTCCGCCGCACGGGTCCTACGCGCCCAGCGCAGCCAGCTCCGCGGTCACCGCGGCGGCCTGCTCCGGGGTGCCGCCCCGCTCCACCCGTACCGCGTCGCAGCCCACCCACTCGGCCGCCTCCCGCAGCGCGGCCGCGACCGCGGGAGCCGACTTCGCGGTCTCCAGGGACAGCTGACGGGCCACCAGGGTCGTCCCCTCGCGGGCCGGGTCCACCCGGCCGACGAGCCGGCCGCCCGCCAGCACGGGCATCGCGAAGTAGCCGTGCACGCGCTTCGGCTTGGGCACGTACGCCTCCAGCTTGTGCGCGAAGCCGAAGATCCGCTCCGTGCGCGGCCGGTCCCACACGAGGGAGTCGAAGGGCGACAGCAGCGTCGTGCGGTGGCGGCCGCGCGGCTCGGTGGCCAGCGCCTCCGGATCGGCCCAGGCCGGCTTGCCCCAGCCCTCGACCTCCACCGGCACCAGGCCAGAGTCCGCGATCACCGCATCCACCTGCTCCCCCTTGAGGCGGTGGTAATCAGCCAGATCCGCGCGCGTCCCCACCCCGAGCGAACGGCCCGCCAGGGCCACCAGCCGGCGCAGGCATTCCGCGTCGTCCAGCTCGTCGTGGAACAGCTCGTCCGGCACCGCGCGCTCCGCCAGGTCGTACACCCGCTTCCAGCCGCGCCGCTCGGTCACGACCACGTCCCCGGCGTCCAGCAGCCACTCCACGGCGATCTTGGTCTCGGACCAGTCCCACCAGGGTCCGCCGTTCTTCGCGCCGCCCAGCTGGGTCGAGGTCAGCGGGCCCTCCGCGCGCAGCCGGTCGAGGACCAGGCGGCACGAGGCCTCCTTGTCCTCCATCCGGTGCCAGCGGTAGCCGTGGGCCCGCTTGACCCGCCGCCGGAACGCGAAGTGCGGCCACTCCTCGATGGGCAGGATGCAGGCGGCGTGGGACCAGTACTCGAAGGCGTGGCTGTCGGTCCAGTACGCCCGCTCGACCGCCTCCCGCCCCACCGCGCCCAGCCGCGCGTACGGGATGAGCTCGTGCGAGCGCGCCAGCACCGAGATGGTGTCCAGCTGTACGGCGCCCAGGTGGCGGAGTATGCCGCGGACCCCCGCGCGCCGGTCGGGGGCCCCGATGAACCCCTGGGCGCGCAGGGCGATGCGGCGTGCTTCGTCGGCGGAGAGCGAGACCATGGTCATGGCCGCACCTTAGGCGGCACCACTGACAACGGGTCCCCGCGCGGTGCTCAGGCCCCGGCGGCCGTCTCCGACTCGTGCGGCAGCGCGCTCGGCAGGCCCAGGTCGGAGGGGAGCAGCGCCGCGGACCAGCAGTCGCGCAGCACGCCGTCGTGCTCCATGCCCGAGCGCTGGACGCCCTCCATCACGAAGCCGACCTTCTCGGCGATCGCGCGCGAGGCGTCGTTGCCGACGCCGGCGCGCCAGACCAGCCGGACCACTCCGGCCTCGGAGAAGGCCCAGTGGGCCGCGGCGCGCACGGCCTCGGTCGTGTAGCCCTTGCCGCGGTGGCCGGGAGCGGCCCAGTAGCCGATCTCGTGGATGTGGTCGTCCAGCCGGTGCACGCAGAGCGCGGCGACGAGCGGGCCGCCGTCGGCCTCGCGGGCCACGAAGTTGTACTGCGAGCCGTCCTTCCACCCGGCCGGCACGGTCTCCTCGACGAAGCGGGCGGCGGCCTCGATCGGGTACGGGTCCGGGATCGTCATCCAGCGCCGGACCTCGGGGTCGTGGCAGGCCGCGTGCATCTCGGCCGTGTCCTCGGTGGTGTGCGGGCGCAGGACGAGGCGTGCGGTGGTCAGGGTGACCATGTCCATCTGCTGTTACTTCGCTTCCGTGGGGTGGGGCAGGTAGGGCTCGGCGGAGGGCAGGCCCAGGTCGGAGGGGAGCAGGCCGCCGATCCAGGCGTCGCGGACGGTGCCGCGCTGGGGGAGGGCGGCGCGCAGCAGCCCCTCGTAACGGAAGCCCGCCTTCTCGGCGACGGCGCGCGAAGGCGTGTTGCCGGCCTCGGCCCGCCACTCCAGGCGGGTGGCGCCCAGGTCCGTGAAGAGCCATCGGGCGATCCGGTCGACGGCCTCGGCCGTGTAGCCGCGGCCGCGGTGCTCCTTGGCGGTCCAGTAGCCGATCTCGTACTTGCCGGGGCCGTGGACGTGGAGGCCCGCGGAGGCCACCAGCAGGCCCGAGTCCGCCAGGCAGACGGCGAAGGTGTACTCGGTGTCCTCGCGCCAGCCGCGCGGGGCGAGCTCGCCCGTCCATCCCTCGGCGTGGTGGCGCTCGTAGGGGGAGGGGACGGCGGTCCAGCGCTGGATGTCGGGGTCCTGGCAGTAGGCGTGCACCTGGTCGGCGTCGCCGGGTGACCAGGGGCGCAGCAGCAGGCGGCCGGTGGTCAGTGTCATGGGCTCCATGAAGGGATTCTCGTCACCCGCAGGTGGCGGGAGCGAACAGTTTTCGGGGAGACCGGCACCTTCCAGGTCCCCCGTACGTTCTCATTCCGGGCGCGCGCCGCCCTGCGGCGACGGCGGACCTCCCGGCGCGACCACGTCCTCGCTTACGATGGCCGTTGCGGTGGGGCCCACCTGCCGTGCCCGTGTACGAACCAGTGCCAGGCCCGACCGGCAAGGAGACCAGCCTCAGTGTCCGTCTTCAACAAGCTCATGCGTGCAGGCGAAGGCAAGATCCTGCGCAAACTGCACCGCATCGCGGACCAGGTCAACTCCATCGAAGAGGACTTCGTCAACCTCTCCGACGCCGAGTTGAAGGCGCTGACGGAGGAGTACAAGGAGCGGTACGCCAACGGCGAGAGCCTTGACGACCTGCTCCCGGAGGCCTTCGCCACCGTCCGCGAGGCCGCCAAGCGCGTCCTCGGCCAGCGCCACTACGACGTGCAGATCATGGGCGGCGCCGCCCTGCACCTCGGGTACGTGGCCGAGATGAAGACCGGTGAGGGCAAGACCCTCGTCGGCACGCTGCCCGCGTACCTCAACGCGCTGTCCGGCGACGGCGTCCACCTGATCACGGTGAACGACTACCTCGCCGAGCGCGACTCCGAGATGATGGGCCGCGTCCACAAGTTCCTGGGCCTGAACGTCGGCTGCATCCTGGCGAACATGTCGCCGGCGCAGCGCCGCGAGCAGTACGCCTGCGACATCACGTACGGCACCAACAACGAGTTCGGTTTCGACTACCTGCGCGACAACATGGCGTGGTCGAAGGACGAGCTGGTGCAGCGCGGCCACAACTTCGCCGTGGTCGACGAGGTCGACTCGATCCTGGTCGACGAGGCCCGTACGCCGCTGATCATCTCCGGCCCGGCCGACCAGGCCACCAAGTGGTACGGCGACTTCGCGAAGCTGGTCACCCGCCTGACCAAGGGCGAGGCCGGCAACCCGCTGAAGGGCATCGAGGAGACCGGCGACTACGAGGTCGACGAGAAGAAGCGCACCGTCGGCATCCACGAGGCCGGTGTCGCCAAGGTCGAGGACTGGCTCGGCATCGACAACCTCTACGAGTCGGTGAACACCCCGCTCGTCGGTTACCTGAACAACGCCATCAAGGCGAAGGAACTGTTCAAGAAGGACAAGGACTACGTCGTCATCGACGGCGAGGTCATGATCGTCGACGAGCACACCGGCCGTATCCTCGCCGGCCGCCGCTACAACGAGGGCATGCACCAGGCGATCGAGGCGAAGGAAGGGGTGGACATCAAGGACGAGAACCAGACCCTCGCCACGATCACCCTGCAGAACTTCTTCCGCCTCTATACCAAGCTCTCCGGCATGACCGGTACGGCCATGACCGAGGCCGCCGAGTTCCACCAGATCTACAAGCTGGGCGTCGTGCCGATCCCGACGAACCGGCCGATGCAGCGCACCGACCAGCCGGACCTGATCTACCGCACCGAGGTCGCGAAGTTCGCCGCGGTCGTCGACGACATCGCGGAGAAGCACGAGAAGGGCCAGCCGATCCTGGTCGGCACCACCTCGGTCGAGAAGTCCGAGTACCTCTCGCAGCAGCTCGCGAAGCGCGGCATCCCGCACGAGGTCCTCAACGCCAAGCACCACGAGCGCGAGGCCGTGATCGTCGCCCAGGCCGGCCGCCGCGGCGCCGTCACGGTCGCCACGAACATGGCCGGCCGCGGTACGGACATCAAGCTCGGCGGCAACCCCGACGACCTCGCCGAGGCGGAGCTGCGCCAGCGCGGCCTCGACCCCGAGGAGCACATCGAGGAGTGGGCGCACGCCCTGCCCTCCGCGCTCCAGAAGGCGGAGGAGGCCGTCAAGGCCGAGTTCGAGGAGGTCAAGTCCCTCGGCGGCCTGTACGTCCTGGGCACCGAGCGGCACGAGTCGCGCCGTATCGACAACCAGCTGCGCGGTCGTTCCGGCCGTCAGGGCGACCCGGGCGAGTCCCGCTTCTACCTGTCGCTGGGCGACGACCTGATGCGCCTGTTCAAGGCCCAGATGGTCGAGCGGGTCATGGCCATGGCCAACGTCCCGGACGACGTGCCGATCGAGAACAAGATGGTGACGCGCGCGATCGCGTCGGCCCAGTCGCAGGTCGAGACCCAGAACTTCGAGACGCGCAAGAACGTCCTGAAGTACGACGAGGTCCTCAACAGCCAGCGCGAGGTCATCTACGGCGAGCGCCGCCGCGTCCTGGAGGGCGAGGACCTGCACGAGCAGGTGCGCTTCTTCATGGACGACACCATCGACGCGTACATCGCGGCCGAGACGGTCGAGGGCTTCGCCGAGGAGTGGGACCTGGACCGGCTGTGGGGCGCCTTCAAGCAGCTCTACCCGATCAAGGTCACGGTGGACGAGCTGGAGGACGCCGCGGGCGACCGCGCCGGCATCACGTCCGAGTTCATCGCCGAGTCCGTCAAGGACGACATCCACGAGCAGTACGAGGCGCGCGAGAAGCAGCTCGGCTCCGACATCATGCGCGAGCTGGAGCGCCGCGTGGTGCTGTCGGTGCTCGACCGCAAGTGGCGCGAGCACCTCTACGAGATGGACTACCTCCAGGAGGGCATCGGCCTCCGTGCCATGGCGCAGAAGGACCCGCTGGTCGAGTACCAGCGCGAGGGCTTCGACATGTTCAACGCCATGATGGAGGGCATCAAGGAGGAGTCCGTCGGCTACCTGTTCAACCTGGAGGTCCAGGTCGAGCAGCAGGTCGAGGAGGTCCCGGTGGCGCCTTCGCTGGAGAAGGAGGACGCCATCCCGGCGGCCCGTCCCGAGATCCGTGCCAAGGGCCTGGACGCCCCGCAGCGCCCGGACCGGCTGCACTTCTCCGCCCCCACGGTGGACGGCGAGGGCGGTGTCGTCGAGGGCGACTTCTCGGACACCCTTCCGGAGGGCGACGGCCTGACGCGGGCCGAGCGCCGCAAGGCGCAGAAGGCCGCGGGCGGCCGGCGCCGCAAGAAGTAGCACCGCCGCGCGGTGCGTACGGCCGGGGCCGGTCACCCTTCGGGGGTGGCCGGCCCCGGCCGCGTTCCGCCTCATCCGCGGGGGCCGATCTCCACCGCCGCGCAGCGCCAGCGGAGGTCCCGGCCGCGTTCCAGGCGGAAGGCCATGGCCGAGAGGCGGTCGCCGGCGGCGATGCGGGCGAAGGCCTCGATGACGTCCGGGGCGGGCATGCCGATGTCGCAGTACCGGACGACCGGGCGGACGCGGGCCGCGGGGCGCAGGGGTGCGCCGGGGGCCAGGACGACCAGCTGCTCGTACGCGTCGCCGATGGTGTGGCCCAGCATCCGGTGCACCGGGCACTGGCCGCTGAGCACGGCCAGCAGGCGTTCCGCGAACCACTGGTGCGGCCGGGGCGCCCGGCCCGGGCCCGCCGTGCCGCCGGGGCGCGCCGCGTCGTGGCGCCCGCGGGGCCTGGTGCGGTCGGTGCTGCGCCTGTCCCTCTGCATGCCGGTCGTCCCCATCCGCCGGGCCCGGGCTATACCGGGCGGTAACTTCGTCGGGGTTCTTCTACGGGCCGGCCGGGGGCCCGGCAATCGTCCACGCGGCTCCGGGCCCGCCGCCGGCCCGTTCACCTATCCGTGTGAGGGTTCCCGCGTACGCCCTGGTCAGAGGCGCCGGGAGAGGTGTGCGGGTGGACGGGTGCGAGACCGGGGTCCGCACCCCGAAGGGGGACCGGCGCACGTATCCTGAGCACGTCCCGACTACGGAAAGCGGCCGCCCATGCGCGTGTACGTCCCCCTGACCCTCCCCGGCCTCGCCGAGGCGCACAAGGCGGGCGAGCTGGGCCCGGCCCCGCTGCTCGCGTACGCCGTGACCCCCTCGCTGCGCGAGTGGTACGTCTCGGACGACATCGAGGAGCTGGAGTACGCCGCCCTCAGCCGGGCCGCGGCCGCCTCCCTGCGCCTGATCGCGACCAGCCCCGGCACCGCCCGCCGCCGCGTCGTCGTGGCCGTGGACGTGGACGACCGGGCCGCCTCGGCCGTCCCCGGCATCGACACCGCCACCCTGGGCGAGGTGAAGATCGACGGGACGGTCCGGCTGAAGCTGGCCGCGGCCGTGCACGTGGACGCCGACGACGCCGTCGCGGACATCACCGCCGCCGCCGACGCCCTGGGCGCCGCCGACCAGGGCGACGACGACGCCCAGTTCACCGTGGACGGCGCCGAGGACCACGAACTGCTCTGGTACGGCGTGCAGGAGATCCCCAACCTGATCTCCTGACCAGGCGGTTTCGGCCAGCGGGTACGGTCTTTCCATGGGGAAGAACGCCGGGAACACCGCACCGCACATCGTCTGGGACTGGAACGGCACGCTGCTGCACGACATCCACGCCGTCATCGACGCGACGAACGCCTCGTTCGCCGAGCTCGGCCTGGAGCAGATCACGCTGGAGCGCTACCGCGACCTGTACTGCGTGCCGGTGCCCAAGTTCTACGAGCGCCTCATGGGCCGCATGCCCACCGAGGCCGAGTGGCTCGTCATGGACGACGTCTTCCACCGCCACTACTGGGCCTTCGCCGAGGACGTGGACCTCGCCGACGGCGCCCGCGAGCTGCTGGCCGGCTGGCAGGACGCCGGACTGACCCAGTCCCTGCTCTCCCTCGCCCCGCACGACCGGCTCATACCGCTGGTCCACACCCACGGCATCGCCCACCACTTCCTGCGCGTGGACGGCCGTACGGGCCCCTCGCACACCGGCAAGGCCGGGCACCTGGTCCGCCACCTGGAGGCCCTGGACGGGGTCACCGCGGCCCGCACGGTCGTCATCGGGGACGCCGTGGACGACGCGGCCGCCGCCGCCCACGTGGGCGCCCTGGCGGTGCTCTACACCGGCGGCTCCCACAGTCGCATCAGTCTGGAGACGGCCGGCGTGCCCGTCGTCGACACCCTCCGGGAAGCGGTCGAGACCGCGCGGGAACTGGCTCGATAGCCACTGGAGCCCGCGTCGCTGTCCAGAGTGTCAAAGTTCCCCCCCAGGTTTTGTACACATACAGCTCATGACGGCCCGGGGGGATGGCGAGATAGCCTTGGACCCGTGATCAGCGCGATATCCCTCGGGGGCAGTGACGCCCCCGGACTGCGCCCGGAGCACCACAGTGCCCGGGCAGTCGCTGATTCCCGCTTCCGGAGCCCGCTGCCGATCTTGGCCGAAACCGCTCCGGTCGCCTCTCCTTACGGCATAGCGTCGAACCCGGCCGGGCACCCCGTGCCGCGGCGCAACGCCATTCCTTCCTTCCCCTACGTCACGCAACGGCGCGCGACAGGAGCCAGAGGACATGCAGACCAAGCTGGACGAAGCAAAGGCCGAGCTGCTCGCACGGGCGGCACGGGTAGCTGAGAACAGCCCGGCCGGGGGGCTACTTCCGACTGGGTCCGAGCAGACGGAGCGTCCGGACCGGGACACCCTGCTCTCGTACCTCCAGCGCTACTACCTGCACACCGCACCCGAGGACCTTCTCGACCGCGACCCGGTGGACGTCTTCGGCGCCGCGCTCTCGCACTACCGGCTCGCCGAGAACCGCCCGCAGGGCACGGCGAGCGTCCGCGTCCAGACCCCCACGGTCGAGGAGAACGGCTGGACCTCCAGCCACTCGGTCGTCGAGGTCGTGACGGACGACATGCCGTTCCTCGTCGACTCCGTCACCAACGAGCTCTCCCGCCAGGGCCGCGGCATCCACGTCGTGATCCACCCGCAGGTCGTCGTCCGCCGCGACGTCACGGGCAAGCTCATCGAGATCCTCGGCCCGGACTGCGACGCGCACGGCCCGCGCACCTCGCGCCCGCACGACTCGCTCGTCGAGTCCTGGATCCACGTCGAGATCGACCGCGAGACCGACAAGGCCGACCTCAAGCAGATCACCGTCGACCTGCTGCGCGTGCTGTCCGACGTCCGCGAGGCCGTCGAGGACTGGGAGAAGATGCGCGACGCCGCGCTGCGCATCGCCGACCAGCTGCCCGACGAGCCCACCGCCCCCGACCTGCGCGAGTACGAGCTCGAAGAGGCCCGGGAGCTGCTGCGCTGGCTCGCCGACGACCACTTCACCTTCCTTGGCTACCGCGAGTACAACCTGGTCGACGGCGACTCCCTGGCCGCCGTGCCCGGCACCGGCCTCGGCATCCTGCGCTCCGACCCGCACCACAGCGGGAAGGAGGACGGCCACCCGGTCTCGCCGTCCTTCAACCGCCTGCCGGCCGACGCCCGCGCCAAGGCGCGCGAGCACAAGCTGCTGGTGCTGACCAAGGCCAACAGCCGCGCCACGGTCCACCGCCCCAGCTACCTCGACTACGTCGGCGTCAAGAAGTTCGACGCCGAGGGCAACGTCATCGGCGAGCGCCGTTTCCTCGGCCTGTTCTCCTCGGCCGCGTACACCGAGTCCGTCCGCCGCGTCCCGGTGATCCGCCGCAAGGTCATCGAGGTCCTGGAGGGCGCCGGATTCGCGCCCAGCAGCCACGACGGCCGGGACCTGCTCCAGATCCTTGAGACCTACCCGCGCGACGAGCTGTTCCAGACCCCGGTCGACAAGCTCCGCGAGATCGTCACCTCCGTGCTGTACCTGCAGGAGCGCCGCCGGCTGCGGCTCTACCTGCGCCAGGACGAGTACGGCCGCTACTACTCGGCCCTCGTGTACCTGCCGCGCGACCGCTTCACCACCGGCGTCCGCCTGCGGCTGATGGACATCCTGCGCGAGGAGCTCGGCGGCACCAGCGTCGACTTCACCGCCTGGAACACCGAGTCGGTCCTCTCCCGGATCCACTTCGTGGTCCGCGTCCCGCAGGGCACCGTCCTGCCCGACCTCACCGACGCCGACGCCGAGCGCATCGAGGCCCGCCTGGTCGAGGCCGCCCGCTCCTGGGCCGACGGCTTCCAGGAGGCCCTGGTCAACGAGCTGGGCGAGGAGCGCGCCGCGGAGATGCTGCGCCGCTACGGCGACGCCTTCTCCCAGGGCTACAAGGCCGACCACTCGCCGCGCGCCGCGGTCTCCGACCTCGTGCACATGGAGCGGCTGTCCGCCAGCGGCCAGGAGTTCGCGCTCTCGCTGTACGAGCCGGTCAGCGCCGGCCCGGGCGAGCGCCGCTTCAAGATCTACCGCCGGGGCGAGCAGGTCTCCCTCTCGGCCGTCCTGCCGGTGCTGCACCGCCTGGGCGTCGAGGTCACCGACGAGCGCCCGTACGAGCTGCGCTGCAGCGACCGCAAGAGCGCCTGGATCTACGACTTCGGTCTGCGGATGCCGGCCGGCAGCGGCAACGGCGACCTGGGCGACGACGCCCGCGAGCGCTTCCAGGACGCCTTCGCGGCCGTCTGGACCGGCGAGGCGGAGAACGACAACTTCAACGCCCTGGTGCTCGGCGCCGGGCTGACCTGGCGGCAGGCCGTCGTCCTGCGCGCGTACGCCAAGTACCTGCGCCAGGCCGGCTCGACCTTCAGCCAGGACTACATGGAGGACACCCTCCGCAACAACGTCCACACCACCCGCCTGCTGGTCTCGCTGTTCGAGGCCCGGATGTCGCCGAGCCGCCAGGCCGCCGGCACCGAGCTGATCGACGCGATGATGGAGGAGCTGGACGGCGCGCTGGACCAGGTCGCCTCGCTCGACGAGGACCGGATCCTGCGGTCCTTCCTCACCCTCATCAAGGCGACCCTGCGGACGAACTTCTTCCAGAGCGCGAACGCCGACGGCGAGCCGCACGCCTACGTGTCGATGAAGTTCGACCCGCAGGCGATCCCGGACCTCCCCGCGCCGCGCCCGGCGTACGAGATCTGGGTCTACTCGCCGCGCGTCGAGGGCGTGCACCTGCGCTTCGGCAAGGTCGCCCGCGGTGGCCTGCGCTGGTCCGACCGCCGCGAGGACTTCCGCACGGAGATCCTCGGCCTGGTCAAGGCGCAGATGGTCAAGAACACCGTCATCGTGCCGGTCGGCGCCAAGGGCGGCTTCGTCGCGAAGAACCTGCCGGACCCGTCGGTCGACCGTGACGCGTGGCTGGCCGAGGGCATCGCCTCGTACAAGATCTTCATCTCGGCGCTGCTCGACATCACCGACAACATGGTCGCCGGCGAGGTCGTGCCCCCGAAGGGCGTGGTGCGCCACGACGAGGACGACACCTACCTCGTCGTCGCCGCCGACAAGGGCACCGCGACCTTCTCCGACATCGCCAACGGCGTCGCGGAGTCGTACGGCTTCTGGCTGGGCGACGCCTTCGCCTCCGGCGGCTCGGCCGGATACGACCACAAGGGCATGGGCATCACCGCCCGCGGTGCCTGGGAGTCGGTCAAGCGGCACTTCCGCGAGCTGGGCCACGACACGCAGACCGAGGACTTCACGGTCGTCGGCGTCGGCGACATGTCCGGCGACGTGTTCGGCAACGGCATGCTGCTCTCCGAGCACATCCGCCTGGTCGCGGCCTTCGACCACCGGCACATCTTCATCGACCCGAACCCGGACGCGGCCACCTCGTACGCCGAGCGCCGCCGCCTGTTCGAGCTGCCGCGCTCCTCGTGGGCCGACTACGACACCGAGCTGCTCTCCGCGGGCGGCGGCATCCACCCCCGCTCCGCGAAGTCCATCCCGGTCAACGCCCAGATCCGCGAGGCCCTCGGCATCGAGGCCGGCGTCACCAAGATGACCCCGGCCGAGCTGATGCAGGCGGTCCTCAAGGCCCCGGTGGACCTGCTGTGGAACGGCGGCATCGGTACGTACGTCAAGGCCGGCAGCGAGTCCCACACGGACGTCGGCGACAAGGCCAACGACGCCATCCGCGTCGACGGCGCCGACCTGCGGGTCAAGGTCGTCGGCGAGGGCGGCAACCTGGGCCTGACCCAGCTGGGCCGCATCGAGTTCGCCCAGCACGGCGGCAAGGTCAACACCGACGCCATCGACAACAGCGCCGGCGTGGACACCTCCGACCACGAGGTGAACATCAAGATCCTGCTGAACGCGGTGGTCGCGGACGGCGACATGACCGTCAAGCAGCGCAACAAGCTGCTCGCCGAGATGACGGACGAGGTCGGCCGCCTCGTGCTGCGCAACAACTACGCGCAGAACACGGCCCTGGCCAACGGCATCGCCCAGTCCGCCAGCCTGCTCCACGCCCAGCAGCGCTTCATGCGCCGCCTCGGCCGCGAGGGCCGGCTGGACCGCGCGCTGGAGTTCCTGCCCAGCGACCGGCAGATCCGCGAGCTGCTCAACACCGACAAGGGTCTGACCCAGCCCGAGCTGGCCGTGCTCCTCGCCTACACGAAGATCACGACCGCCGACGAGCTGATCGTCACCGGCCTGCCGGACGACCCGTACCTGCGCCGCCTGCTCTTCGCGTACTTCCCGCAGGCGCTGCGGGACCGGTTCCCCGAGCAGGTCGAGTCCCACGCGCTGCGCCGGGAGATCATCACCACGATCCTGGTCAACGACACCATCAACACCGGTGGCTCGACCTTCCTGCACCGTCTGCGGGAGGAGACCGGCGCCTCGCTGGAGGAGATCGTCCGGGCGCAGCTGTCCGCCCGCGAGATCTTCGGCCTGGCCGAGGTGTGGGACGCCGTCGAGGCCCTGGACAACCAGGTCGCGGCCGACGTCCAGACCCGGATCCGGCTGCACTCGCGCCGTCTGGTGGAGCGCGGCACCCGCTGGCTGCTGAACAACCGCCCGCAGCCGCTGGAGATCACCGAGACCATCGAGTTCTTCAGCGAGCGGGTGGCCACGGTCTGGGCCGAGCTGCCCAAGCTGGTGCGCGGTGCGGACCTGGAGTGGTACCAGCTGGTCCTGGACGAGCTGACCGGCGCGGGCGTGCCGGAGGAGCTGGCCCTGAAGGTCGCGGGCTTCTCCTCGGCCTTCCCGACGCTCGACATCGTCGCGATCGCCGACCGGACCGGCAAGGACGCGCTGGACGTCGCCGAGGTGTACTACGACCTCGCCGACCGCCTGAACATCACCCAGCTGATGGACCGGATCATCGAGCTGCCGCGCAACGACCGGTGGCAGTCGATGGCCCGCGCCTCCATCCGCGAGGACCTGTTCGCCGCCCACGCGGGCCTGACGGCCGACGTCCTGTCGGTCGGCAACGGCACCTCGACCCCCGAGGAGCGGTTCAAGGCCTGGGAGGAGCGCAACGCCGCGATCATCGGCCGCGCCCGGACCACGCTGGAGGAGATCCACGGGTCGGACGACTTCGACCTGGCGAACCTCTCGGTCGCGATGCGGACCATGCGGACGCTGCTGCGCACGCACAGCTGACGCCGGCGGCAACGCCCGTACGACGGAGCGCCCCGGACCTTCGCGGTCCGGGGCGCTCCCGTCGTGTGGGGCGGTCCGGCCGGTCCGGTCGTGCCGGCCCCGCCGTCACTTCTTCCCGAAGGCCTCGTACGCGTCGCAGACCTCCTTGGTCGGGCCGTCCATGCGCAGCACGCCCGCTTCCAGCCAGATCGCCCGGTCGCACGTCTCCCGGATGGTGCCGATGCCGTGGCTGACCAGGAAGACGGTGCCGGCCTCCTCGCGCAGCTCCTCGATCCGCCGCCGGCTGCGGCGCTGGAAGCGGGCGTCGCCGGTGGCCAGGGCCTCGTCGATCATGAGCACCTCGTGGCTCTTCGCGGCGGCGATGGCGAAGCGCAGCCGGGCGGCCATGCCGGAGGAGTAGGTGCGCATGGGCAGCGAGATGAAGTCGCCCTTCTCGTTGATGCCGGAGAACTCCACGATCTCCTCGTAGCGCTCCTGGATCTGCTGCCTGGTCATCCCCATGGCGAGGCCGCCGAGCATGACGTTCCGCTCCCCGGTCAGGTCGTTCATCAGGGCCGCGTTGACACCGAGCAGCGAGGGCTGGCCGTCGGTGTAGACCCGTCCGGCGGCGGCCGGGAGCAGGCCGGCGATGGCCTTCAGGAGGGTGGACTTGCCCGAGCCGTTGGAGCCGATGAGGCCGATGGCCTCGCCCTTGTACGCGACGAAGCTGACGCCCCTGACGGCGTGCACCTCGCGGACGCCGGGCCGCTCGCGGCGGGAGAAGATGCGGCTCAGGGCGGAGGTGGCGCTGCCGCGGCCGCCCCCGGCGCCCTGCACCTTGTAGACCACGTGGACGTCGTCCGCGATCACGGTGGGAATCCTGGGTTCAGCCACGGCCGTACTCCTCTTCCGCCTTCCAGAACCAGACGTAGCCGCCGATCCCCGCGAGCAGCGCCCAGCCGGCGGCGAGCGCCCAGGCGTGGGGCGGCAGCTGGTGGGCGTGGTGGCTGTCGAGCAGGGCGAAGCGCACCAGGTCGATGTAGAGGGCCGCCGGGTTCCACTGGAAGGCCAGCATCACCGCGTGCGGTACGTGGTGCTTCTCCAGTGTGGGCCCGATGTTCCACATCACGCCCGAGGAGTACATCCAGGTGCGCAGCAGGAACGGCATGAGCTGCTGCACGTCCGGGGTCCGGCTGCCGATCCTGGCCATCACCAGCGCGCAGCCGGCGCAGAACACCGCGAGCAGTGCCAGGGCGGGCAGGGCGAGCAGCCAGGACAGCCGCGGCGGCTGGCCGAACGCGAGCAGGATCAGGACCAGCGCGCCCATGGTGACCATCAGCTGCTGGAAGAGCTGGACCACGGCGGAGACGGGCAGTGCCGCGCGCGGGAACTGCAGGGCGCGGACCAGGCCGAGGTTGCCCGAGACGGCTCGGGTGCCGGAGTTGAGGGCGCTGGAGAAGAAGTCCCACACGAACACGCCCGTCACCAGGTACGGGATGAACTGGGGTGTGCCGCTCCGGGTGTTGAGGATGACGCCGAAGACGAAGTAGTAGACGGCCGCGTTGAGCAGCGGGGTCATCAGGTGCCAGACCTGGCCGAGCCTGGCCGTGCTGTACGTGGCGCTCATCCGGGCGGTGGCGAAGGTGGCGATGAACTGCCGCCGCCGGCACAGCTGCCGGGTGTAGGCGAGCAGGCCGGGGCGTTCGCCGCTGATGCGCAGGCCGTGCGCGGCGGCCAGCCGGGCGGCCTCCGGGTCCGGGGGGACGGCGGGGAGTGTCACGGTGCCGCCCGGCCGGCCGGCCGGTTGCGGGGCCGGTTTCGGGGGCGCGGTCGTCAGGCTCACGGGGGAGCTCGCTTTCGAGGGGGAGGCTCGGTCGGCGATGGGACGGACCCGTATCGTCGCTACGTCGAGAGTAGGATGCCCGGACGTCGGAACGCAACCGTATCGTCGTGACGCAGCCCACCGCTATGCTCGTGTGCATGACCAACGAGCCCGCCGCCGCCTCGCCCTCCCGACGCGCGCCCGCCGGAGCGGCCGTGCTCCGCGAGGACGTCACCGAGGCCATCCGGGCCGCGGTCTTCGAGGAACTCGCCACGGTCGGCTTCTCGAAGATGTCGATCGAGGCCGTCGCCCGCCGTGCCGGGGTCGGCAAGACCGCCGTCTACCGCCGCTGGCGCTCCAAGCTCCACCTCGTGCTCGACCTGGTCTCCGCCTTCGCCGCCCAGGGACTGCCCGCTCCCGACACCGGCTCGCTCCACGGCGACGTCCGCGCCCTGCTGGAGGTCACCGCCCACCTCCTGCGCCACCCCGTGGCCTCCCAGGTCATCCCGGACCTCCTCGTCGAGGCCGCCCGCAACCCCGAACTGGCCGAGGCCGTGCGCGGGGTGCTCCTCCAGGGCCAGGAGGGCATCGCCGGGGACATCGTGCGGGCCGCCGTGGCCCGGGGCGAACTGCCGGAGGGCACCGACCCCGAGCGGGCCCTCGACCTCGCCATCGGGCCGCTGTACTGGCGGCTCGTCGTGATCCGCGCCGGACTGCCGGACTCCTACCTGGACGACCTCGCCCACGCCGTGGTGGCCGGCCTGCGGGCGCCCGGCGCCTGACGCGCGGCGGGGGAGGCCGACGCGGTCGCGCCCCGCTCCTGACGGGCCCGGGACACGGGCCGGCCCGAGGGCGCCCGGTGCCTGAGGCGCGCCCCCGGGCGTCACGCGGGATTCACCCGGCCGCCGCCCGGCACCCCGAAACTGGCGCCGTGAGTCTCACCAGACGCTGCGCCCTCGCGGCCCCCGCCGCCGTCGCGCTCGCCGTCGGGGCGTGGGGCCTCGACCGCGGCACCCTGTGGCGCGACGAGGCCGTCACCTGGCAGGTGGCCCGGCGCACCCTCCCGGAGATCTGGCACCTGGTGGCCTCCGTCGACGCCGTCCACGCGCTCTACTACGCCCTGGTCCACGCCCTGTTCGCGCTCGACCCGCACCCCGGCGAGGTCGTGCTCCGGCTGCCGTCCCTGCTGGGCGCGGCCGCCACCGCCGCCCTCGTGGCGGAGCTGGGGGTGCGGCTGGCCCGGCCGCGCGTCGGACTCTGGGCGGGCCTCGCGTACGCCGTGACGCCGCTGGTGAGCCGTTACGCCCAGGAGGGCCGCTCGTACGCCCTGGTCGGCGCCCTCGTCGCCCTCGCGACCGTGCTGTTCACCGCGCGCCGCTGGGGCGGGTACGCCGTCGTGCTCGCCGCCGCCGGGCTCCTGCA
Organism: Streptomyces sp. NPDC101118; assembly: GCF_044759445.1. Taxonomy (NCBI): domain Bacteria; kingdom Bacillati; phylum Actinomycetota; class Actinomycetes; order Kitasatosporales; family Streptomycetaceae; genus Streptomyces; species Streptomyces sp. NPDC101118. The sequence goes on from NZ_JBIVZG010000016.1 coordinate 29,462, forward strand.
CGTCTTCGCGCTGCTCGTGGTCCCGGCCCACCTGCTGAGCCTCCGGCTCGCCGGGTACCCGCCGGCCGACCGGCGCCGCTGGGCCGTGGCGACCGGTGCGGCCTGTGCGGCGGTCGTCCCGCTGCTGTGCCGGTCCCGGGGGCAGAGCGGCCAGGTCGGCTGGCTGGAGCGGCCCGGTGCCGAGGCCGTGGGGCAGCTGGTGGCCGCCTTCGCCGGGCCGGTCCCGGCCGTCACCGCCGTGGTGCCGGCCCTGGCCGCCGCCGGGATCTGGGCCGCCCCGCGGGTGGCCGCCGTCGCGGCGCCGCTGCTGCTGGTGCCACCCGCGCTGCTGCTCGGCGTCTCGCAGCTGGAGCCGCTGTACTACGACCGGTACGTGCTCTTCGCGCTCCCCGGGCTGCCGCTGCTGGCCGCGGCGGGTTTCGACGCGCTGCCGGCTGCCCTGTCGGCAGTGCCGTCGCGGTGGCGCGCGGCACGGTCCGCCGAGGCCGCCGCGCCGCCCGCGCGCCGCCCGGCCGCCGTGGCGTACGGACTGGCCGGTGTGCTGCTGGTCGCCGCCGGGTTATGGGCGCAGTACGCCGTACAGGTCCGCCTGCGGACCCCCGAGTCCCGCGGCGACGACTTCGCCGCCGTGGCCCGGGCGGCACGGACGCTGGTCCGGCCCGGGGACGCGGTGCTCTACGTGCCCGACATGGGACGGCGCATCGCCCTCGCCTACCCCGACGGCTTCCGCGCCGCCGCGGACGTGGGCCTGGCCGTCCCCGGACCCCGGTCCGCCACGCTGTACGGGACCGAGACGGACGCAGCCACCCTCGGCCGGCGCCTCGCCCGTCACGACCGCGTCTGGCTCGTCCTCACCAACGAGGCGGCCAAGGACCCGGGCCGGCCGCCGGCCACCCCCGCCGAGCGCGCCAAACGCGCCCTGCTGCGGGCCGAGTTCGCCGAGACGGGCCGCCGCCGGCTGGTGCACGGGCGCGTCGTGCTCGTCCGGTACGAGCGCCTGCCGTGACCCGCGGCCGCCCTGCGTTGACCCGCGGCCGCCCTGCCGTGACCCGCGGCCGCGGTGCCCCGCCCCGCGGCTGCGGTCAGCCCTGCAGCAGCCGGTCCGCCACCCGCTGCGCCGCCCGCCCGTCGTCCAGGTCGCAGTACGCGGCCCGGAACCCCGCGTACGCGTCCGCGTGCCGCGCCCGCACCGCACCCGCCTCCCGCACGGCCGCGCACAGCTCGGCGGTCGTCTTCAGCAGGGGTCCCGGCGCCGTGCGCTCCAGGTCCAGGCTCAGCCCCCGCACCAGGTCCCGGTAGTCCTCCAGGTCGTGCGTGTGCAGCAGCACCGGCCGCCCGGTCAGCGTGAAGTCGCACATCAGCGACGAGTAGTCGGTCACCAGCACGTCCGCCACCAGCATCAGCGCCGCCGGGTCCGGGTGCCCCGACACGTCCCGCACGAACGGCGTACGCGGCAGCGCCGGGCCCGTGGCCAGCGGGTGCCGGCGGACCAGCAGCACGTGGCCGGCGCCCAGTTCGCGCTCGGCCAGCTCCAGGTCCAGGTTCCGCCCCGGATCGAAGCCGAACCGGCCCTCCGCGTGGGCCAGGTGGTCCCGGAACGTCGGCGCGTACAGCACCGTCCGCGCCCCCGGCGGCAGCTCCAGCGCCCGCCGCAGCTCCTCCGCGGCCTTCTCCCGGTCCGGCGCCAGCAGCAGGTCGTTGTGCGGCGAACCCGCCTCCAGCACCTCACCCGTGTACCCCAGGGCCCGGCGCAGCACCCCGGTCGCGAAGGTGCTCGGCGAGACCAGCACCGACCACTGCCGGGTCTGCCGGGGCAGCGCCTCCAGCCTGCGGTGGTCGGCGTACACCCCGCCGGTCAGGTCCGTGCCGACCCGCTTCACCGGCGTGCCCTGCCAGATCCGTACGACCGTCTGCCCGGGGCGCCGCTCGAACCAGTCCGGCAGGTCCGCCGCCGTCACGATCCGGCGGGACCGGGCCAGCGCCTCGTACCAGGCCGAGCCGTGCAGCTCGACGGGGGTGGCCGTGGGCGGCACCGGGGTCCGCTGGTCGTGCGTCACCCACAGGTGCTCCACGTCGGTGCCCCGCCGCAGCAGCTCGGCGTGCACCGCGCGGGCCGCGGGCGAGTCGCCGTACAGCACCGTCTCGCGCAGCGGGCGGGCCAGGTGGGCCGGGTAGTGGGCGGTCTGGAGGATCTGCCGCCGGTATGGGCCCCGCTCGGCCCGCGGCAGCATCGACCCGGAGGTGAGGTGCAGCCGGTCCCCGTGCCGGCGGCTGACCGTGAACTCCCGCCCGGCCGCGGTGAACCGCAGCGGCAGCTCCTGGGCCGGGGCGGCCAGCAGCCGCAGCGTGTGCTCGGTGCCGTTGGCCTCGCGCAGGTACGCCGCCCACTCGCCCTCCCGCAGGGCCCCGCCGCCCGGACCCACGCGCACGGCGAACCGGCCCTCCCGCGGCGTGACCGGCGTGACCAGCTCCTCGTGCAGCGTGGTGTGCCGCAGCACCAGCTCCGCCCCCGCCTCCAGGGCGCAGCTGCCCTCCAGGCACAGCACCGCCCCGTCCGGATCCCAGGAGACGGCCGACAGCAGGGGCCGCTCGGTCAGCTCCAGGGTGAGCCGGCCGTACGGGTCGGTCAGCACGCACAGCGGGTGGCGGCCGGGCGGCAGGGCGGGCGAGGAGGCCAGCTCGGCGGTGGTGCCGTCGGGCAGGACCAGTTCCGCGGCCCACACCTCGCCGTCCGGGGCGCCGACCTCGGCCGGGTCGAGGTGCGGGACGCCGGGGGCCTCGTACAGCAGCGCCGGGTCGACCGTCACGGTGAAGGAACGCCCGTCCGCCGACAGGGGGAAGAGGAAGCCGTCGCCGCCGCGGCGGCACAGCCGCAGGTGGGACGGGACGGTGTCGCCGAAGAGGGTGCCGGAGAGGGTCAGCGCGCCGCCGTCCGGCAGCTCGTGTCCGGTCACCAGCGCCGCGTACGGGCGCACCCGCAGCACCGCGCGGCCCTCGGCGAAGTCCAGGGTGACCCGCGTGCCCAGGCCCCGGTCGAAGACCAGCGGCTGCGCCTGCCCCTGGTCCAGGGCGCGGACCGCCGCCCGGCGCAGGCCGCTGACCACCGAGACGTCCCAGTCGCCGGGGCGCAGGCCGTGCGGGTCCACGGTCATCTCGAAGCCGGAGCCGTCGTAGTCGTGCCGGTTCTGGCCGGACTGCTCGGTGGCCTCCGTGGCCGTCGTGCCGCGGGTGGGGACGAGGCGCAGCGCGCGTCCCGACCGCAGCACCCCGGTGCGCAGCGGCAGCCGGGGGGCGGCCGCGCCGAGGTTGCGGATGTACGCGTAGCCGGTCATCCGCAGCCGGCCGTCGGGGCCCCAGGCCGCGGACAGCAGCCTGGCCACCACCGGCAGGTCGGAGCCGCGCAGCCGGGTCGTGGCGGACGGCAGCGGCACCCCGGGGAAGACCGCGTGCCGGCGGCGGACGTCGAAGGCCGGCCCCTCGGCGATCAGGTCCAGCAGCTCGGGCACCCGCCCTTCCCGGACCAGCTGGTACTGGGCCCGCAGGTCGACCGGCAGGTCCTCGGTGACCGTGGGCCCGGCCCGGTCGAGGAAGGCGGCCGCGCCGGCCAGCAGGGTGTCGCGGAAGTCGGGGCCGCCCGCCGGGAGCCGGCGCATGAAGAACACGAAGTCGTCGCGCAGGCAGGACACGTCGTACGTGCGCCGGTGGCCCGTGGAACCCCCGGCCCGGCCCCTGCGCCCCGCGGAGCCGGGACCCAGCCGCGCCAGGAACTCGCTGATCTCCTCGCAGGCCGCGATCCGGTCCCGCACCCCTGCCACGTCCGTGCCCCGCCGGGTGACCGAACCCCCGCGCACCCGCCAGTAGTAGACGTGCCCGTGGAGCACGTCCACGGAGTCCGCCAGGAAGTGCGCGGGGATGGTGACCGGCGCGTCCTCGTACAGCCGCCCCTCCGGGAAGGCGAGCTGGTGCCGGTCCCAGAAGGACCTGCGGAACACCTTGTTCCAGGCCGTCCGGTCCGTCAGCAGCTCCCACCTGCGGGTGATGTGCGTGCCCTCCAGGTCGCCGCCCAGCCACCGGTAGCGGCGGAACTGCTCGCGCTCGCGGCCCCGGAGCCGCCACACGTTGCCGGTGGCGAAGTCCGAGCCGGTCCGCTCCAGGCTGGCCAGCATCCGCTCGTACGCGTCGGGGGCGACCAGGTCGTCGCCGTCGACGAAGGTCAGGTACGGGACGCCCGGGCTCGTGTGCCGCACCCCGGAGTTGCGGGCCGCCGCCAGGCCCGCGTTGGGCTGCCGCACGTACCGGAAGCGCCGGTCGCCCGCCGCGAACGCCTCCGCGATCCGTCCGCTGCCGTCCGTGGACCCGTCGTCCACCAGCACGGCCTCCAGGTCGGAGGCCGTCTGCGCGGCGACCGACCGCAGGCAGGCGAGCAGGTACGGCTCGACGTCGTGGACCGGGATGACAACGCTCAGGCGGGGCTTCACAGGTGGCGCCTTCCGGGACGCGGGTGACGGGTCGTGCGCAACGGCTCAGTCCAGCGTGAGCCGGTCGAAGTCCCGGGGGCCCCGCCGCTGCGGGGGCGCCGTCACCGAGGCGGCGGGGGCGGCCGGGGCCGGGCGCCGCTCCTCCGGCGGCACGAAGGCCGGCAGCCCCGCCGGCTGGTCCAGGAACACCCGGCGCACCACGCGCTCCGCCGCGTGCCCGTCGTCGTACGTGCAGAACCGGGCCCGGAACGCCGCGCGCAGCTGGGCCGAGCGGGAGCCCTGCCAGTGGCCGGTGGCGAAGATGTCCACCAGCTCGTCCTCGGTCTTCGCGATCGCGCCCGGCGGACAGGACCGCAGGTCGAAGTACGTGCCGCGGGCCGCCTCGTACGCCTCCCAGTCGTCCGCGTGGATGACGATCGGCCGGTCGAGCGCCGCGTAGTCGAACATCAGGGACGAGTAGTCGGTGACCAGCGCGTCCGAGGCCAGGCACAGCTCCTCGACCGACGGGTGGTCCGAGACGTCGACCAGCCGCGGGTGCGGGTCCCGGCCGAACGGGCCGCCGTACGTGTGGTGGGCGCGGGCCAGGATGGTGAAGCGCGGCCCCAGGTCCCGCAGCACCTTCTCGAAGTCCGGCTCGTCGGGGCGGCTGCGCCGGTAGTCGCGGTGCGTCGGCGCGTACAGGATGGCGGTGGTGCCGGGCGGGATGCCCAGGCGCTCGCGGATCTCCAGCACCTCGGCCGCGCCCGCCCGGTGGAAGACGTCGTTGCGCGGGTAGCCGTACTCCAGCGTGGTGTAGCGCGCGGGCAGGGCCTTCTCCCACACCAGGGTCGAGTGCCGGTTGGCCGACAGGAGGTAGTCCCACTGGTCGGCGCCGTGCAGCAGGCCGGCGAAGTCGGCGGTGGGGGTGGCGGCCGGGCGGTCGAGCAGGTCCAGGCCCACCCGCTTGAGCGGCGTGCCGTGCTGGGTCTGGAGCAGCACCTGGCCGGGCCGCTTGCGCAGGCCCCGGTCGAAGTTGACGTTGGTCACCAGGTACTTGGCCCGGGCCAGGGCCGTCCAGTACGCGAGGGTGTCCGGCCGGAGCCGGGCGGTGGCGGCCGGCACGGTGGCGTCGTGGGCCGGTCCGCAGATCCAGGCGGTCCTGATGCGGGGGGCCAGTTCCCGCAGCTTCTCCTCGACGGCCGCCGGGTTGCAGGCGTAGCCGCCGTGCCAGTACGCGGAGAACACCGCCAGGTCGGGGCGGAGCGGCAGCCGCCGCTGGAGGCGGTAGTGGAGCAGCAGCAGCCCGGAGCGCACCGCCGCCCAGGCGGCCCGGGCCCGCGCCCGGCCGCGCAGGGCGGCGCGGTACAGGGCGGCGACGGCGCCGTACGTACGCGGCGTGCCCAGCCGCATCAGTGCGTGCCGGGCCCGTGCCGCCGGGGCGGGGGCCGCTCCCCGGGCCCGGTGGCGGCGCAGCCGGGCGCGGGCCTCGCGGAAGAACTCGGCCCGGGCGCCCCGCGGCAGGCGGCCGGGGAGGGCCAGCAGCCTGGAGTGGTGGTCGGCCATCCGGCGGTAGAGCAGCGGCCGCCAGCGGTCCAGCTCGGGGTGCTCGCCGAGGAAGGCGAACAGCCGGTCGTACTGGCCGGAGAGGTCGAGGTGGCGGCGGCTGGTGGTGGTGAGGACGGAGCCGGTGCGGCGCTGCCGGTAGTGCACGCACACCCGGTCGAGGACGGCGATGGACCCGGCCGTCAGCAGTGCCGGGTAGCTCCAGGGGATGTCCTGGTAGTAGCCGGGCGGGAAGGCGAGGCCCGAGCGCTCGGTGAACTCGCGGCGGTAGGCCTTGTTCCACGCCACCGCCAGCAGGCCGAGGAGGGCGGGCCGGTCGGCGATGCGGAAGCTGGCCGGGCCCTCTTCGGAGAGGCGGTCGGCCAGCTGGTTGCGCACGGTCTCGCCGGACCAGTACGTGCGCGCGTAGTCGTACACCAGGACGTCGGGGGAGCCGGTGGCCTTGAGCCGGTCGGCGATGGCCTGGAGGCCGCCCGGGGCCAGCGTGTCGTCGCCGTCGAGGAAGATCAGGTAGTCGCCGGTGGCCCGGGCGGCGCCCGCGTTCCGTGCCGGGCCGGGACCCGTGTTGTGCGGCAGGTGGACGGCCGTGACACGGGGGTCGCGGGCCGCGTACCCGTCGATGATCGAGCCGCAGGCGTCGGGGGAGCAGTCGTCGACGGCGATCAGTTCGAGGTCGGTGTACGACTGGGCCAGGACGGAGTCCAGACTCTCCTGGAGGTACGCCTGGACCTTGTACGCGGGCACGATGACGCTGAACCGGGGCACGGCACATCCAGGGGTCGGCGCGGGCATATTGCCCGTGAACCCCGGGCGCGGCGGGCGGGTTACGCGGTTCGTGGCATCCGGGTCATAAGCGTGATTACTCGATCATCGAGGGGTGGGCCCGGGCGCCCGCCCGATCCCGGGCCTACTTGATCGCCCCGGCCAGCACGCCGGAGACGAACTGGCGCTGGAACGCGAAGAAGACGACCAGCGGCACCACCATCGAGATGAACGCGCCCGGCGCGAGCACGTCGATGTTGTTGCCGAACTGCCGTACCTGCTGCTGGAGGGCCACCGTGATCGGCGGCCGCGTGGAGTCCGCGAAGACCAGCGCCACCAGCATGTCGTTCCACACCCACAGGAACTGGAAGATGCCGAGCGAGGCGATGGCGGGACCGCCGAGCGGCAGCACCACCCGCGTGAACAGGCGCAGTTCGCCCGCGCCGTCCAGGCGGGCCGCCTCCAGCAGCTCCCGCGGGATCTCGGCGAAGAAGTTGCGCAGCAGGAAGACGGCGAAGGGCAGCCCGAAGGCGGTGTGGAACAGCACCACCCCGGCCGTGGTCTCGAACAGCCCGACGGCTCCGAAGAGTTCGGACACCGGGATCAGGGCCACCTGCACCGGCACCACCAGCAGCGCCACGACCACCAGGAACAGCGCGTCCCGGCCGGGGAACTCCAGCCAGGCGAACGCGTACCCCGCGAAGGCCCCGAGGGCGAGGACGAGCAGCGTCGCCGGGACCGTGATCAGCACCGTGCTGACCAGGGAGGTGGTCACCGCCTCGTTGGACAGCAGCGCCGAGTAGTTCTCGGCGGTCAGCCGGGCCGGCGCGGTCAGCGCCCGCCACCAGCCGCCGGACGCGAGGTCGGCGGGGGAGAGCAGCGAGGAGACCAGCAGTCCCACGGTCGGCAGCAGCCAGAAGGCGGCCGCCAGCACCAGGAACACCCGCACCGCCCCCGACGCGGCCCGCGCCGCGAGACGGGAGACGAGCGGTACGGCGGCCCGCGGACCGGCCGCACCCGCTCCGGCGGGAGCGGTGCGGGCGGCTGCGGCGTGCGGGGCGGCCCCGTTCATCGTGCGGCCTCCTTCCTCATCCGGCGGATGTTGAACCACATCACCGGCACCACCAGCACCAGCAGCAGCACCGCGATCGCCGAGCCCAGGCCCTGGTCGGCATCCGTGCCGAAGGAGGTCCGGTACAGCTGGAGCGCCAGCACGTTCGCGTCGTCCTGCACGGCGCCCGGCGCGATCACGAAGACCAGGTCGAAGATCTTCATCACGTTGATCACGAGCGTCACCAGCACCACCGCGAGCACCGGCGCCAGCAGCGGAACCGTCACCCGCCGGAACACCTGCCACTCGTTCGCACCGTCCACCCGGGCCGCCTCCAGCAGCTCCCGAGGCACCGCGGCCAGGCCCGCGCCGATCAGCACCATGGCGAAGCCCGCCCACATCCACACGTACGCGCCGATCACCGACGGGGTCACCAGCGCCGGCCCCAGCCAGTCCACCCCCGCGTACGGCTCCCGGAAGTTCTCCGCGGGCAGCCGCAGCAGCGCCCCGTCCGCCGCAGCCGGCAGGACGAAGGTGCCGTCCGGCCGGGCCCGCGCCGAGGCCACCACCCGACCGTCCCGCACGGCCTCCACGCGCATCCCCGCGTACCCCGGCTCGCGGGCGTCCACCGCGCCCCGCTCCCCGCCGCCGCCCCGCGCGAAGTCCTGCCACACGACGCCCGTCACCCGGCCCGGCTCCGCACCGGCGGCCCGCGCGGGCGCGGTCCCCTCCGGCAGCTCCTCCGGCCGTACGCCGACCAGCGGCAGCGCCACCGGCACGCCCGCCCGTACCGGCGCGCGGGTCACGTAACCCCCGCTCCCGTCCGGCGCCAGCGGCGCGTCCGGGCGCGGACGGGCACGCGGGAACGCGGAGGACTCGGCGAAGGTGTCGTGCACCCCGACCCACACGGCGTTCGCCACGCCCCGGCCGGGGTCCTGCTCGTACACCAGGCGGAAGATGATCCCCGCCGCCAGCATCGAGATCGCCATCGGCATGAACACCAGCAGCTTGAACGCCGTGCCCCAGCGCACCCGCTCCGTCAGGACCGCGAAGACCAGGCCCAGCGCGGTGGCGGCGGCGGGCGCGGCCACCACCCAGACCGCGGTGTTGGCCAGCGCGGTCCGCACCGCGCCGTCCGAGAACAGCGTCGCGTAGTTGTCCAGCCCGGCGAAGGAGCGGCCGCTGCGGTCGAAGAGGCTGCGGTAGACCGAGTAGCCGATGGGCTGGACGACCAGCGCGCCCAGCAGGAGGAGCGCGGGCAGGAGGAAGACCGCCGCGACGGTTCCCCTCCGGCGCGCGGCGCTGCGGGAGGGCCCGGCCACCGGGATCAGCCCTTCCCGTACGCCTTGACCGCGTCGGCCTCCAGCCGTTCCTGGACCCCCGCGACGTCCTCCGGGTTCTTCAGGAAGTCCTGGAGCGCCTTCCACTCGCCGGCACCCGGGGTGCCGCCGAAGGCCGCCGGGGCCTGGTCCGACATGTCGAAACGGAAGTCGTCGCCCGCCGCGACGAGCGCCTTGGCGATCTCCCGCTGCACGTCGTCCGGGTACACCGACGGGCTGACCGCCTTGTTGGGCGAGACGAAACCGCCCTGGGCGGCCCAGATCGAGGCCGCGTCGGGCGAGGCGAGGAAGGTCAGCAGCGCCTGCGCGCCCTTCGAGGGCTTCAGCGCCACGGCCACGTCACCGCCGGACACCACCGGCGCCTTGTCGCCCACCGCCGGGAACGGGAAGACCAGGGCGTCCGTGCCGATCTCGGCGTCCGTCTCCGCGATGTTGACGGCCACGAAGTCGCCCTCGAAGACCATCGCGGCGGCCGGCCGGTCCCCGCCCGCGAAGGTCTGCGTGACGGACTTGGGGAACTCGGTGGCCAGCGCCCCGGTCTGACCGCCCGCCAGGTAGTCCTTCCGGCCGAAGAGCTGGGCGAGGGTGCCCAGTGCCTGGGCGACCGTCGGGTCCGTCCACTTGATCTCGTGGCGGGCCAGCTTGTCGTACCTTTCGGGCCCGGCCTGGGAGAGGTAGACGTTCTCGAACCAGTCCGTGAGCGTCCAGCCGTCCGCGCCGCCCACCGAGACGGGGGTCGTGCCCGAGGCGGACAGGTCCTCGGCGGTCTGGAGGAACTCCTTCCAGGTCGCCGGGGGTTCGGAGATCCCGGCGTTCTCGAAGGCCGCCGCGTTGTACCAGACCAGGGACTTGTTGGCGGCCTTGAAGTACACCCCGTACTGGGTGCCGCCGACCGCGCCGAGGTTCTTCCAGCCGGCGGAGTAGTTCTTGTCGAGCTGCGCCCGCGCCTCCGGGCCCACCGGCTGCGCCCACTTCTTCTCCACGGCCTGCACCAGCGCGCCGACCTGCGGGAGCATCGCCACGTCCGGCGGCTGACCGCCGGCGATCTTCGTGCCGAGGAAGGTGACGATCGGGTCCTGTGCCGGCACGAAGGTCACCTTCACGCCCGTGCGCTTCTCGAACTCCTTGAGCACCTTGGTGAAGTTGGCCTGTTCCGGACCCGTCCAGACGGCGGCCACCGACACCGACTGCCCGGCCAGGGAGGGTAACTCCACGGTCCGGCCGGCGGACTTCCCCGGTGTGGGGCCGCCCTCCGGGGCCGCCTCGGGGTCGCTGCTGCAGGCGCTCAGTGCGAGCGCCCCGGCGGCCGCGACTGCCGTCCAGGCGTACGCGGTACGGCGCTTGGCCGGGCCGCGGCGGTGCGGTGTGCTGCTCCGGTTGCTGAGGGTTCCGTGCATGCGACTGCCCCCGTCTCCCTGTGTCCCGATCCCACAGGTCTACGCCCGCCCCGCCGCCCCCCGCAATACCGCGTACGGGCCCCGCCGGGCCGGACCGGGGCGGCGGGGCGCTACCGCGGACGCGGTCAGGGAGCGGGCGGGAACAGCACCGGAACCGCCGAGACCAGCTGCGACGCACGGTCCAGCGCGCTCGCGAGCAGGGCCAGGTCGGTGGGGCCGTTGCCCAGTTCGCGCACCGGCCGGCGGGCCGGCGGATCACCCATCCGCTCCCACTCCACGGGCACCACCGTCGGCCGCAGCGTGGCCGTGCGCGGGATCCGGCCGGTCACCCGGCCGCCCTGGAAGGGGGTCGTACGGCCGTCCGCGTGGCGCAGCAGTCCCCGGCCCGGCGAGGGCTGGTCGGGCCCGGTGCCGGCCGGGGCCGGCTCCAGCTCGACCCGTACCGTCGCCGCGCGGGCCAGCTCCGTCTCGGCCGTACGGTCCGGGCGTGCCGTCGAGGCCACCAGGTGGACGCCGAGCCGGGCGCCGTCCCGGGCCACGGCCTCCAGGGCGCGTACGACCGAACCGGCCGCCGGCCGGCCCGTACTGCCCAGCGCCGGGGCGACCAGCGCGTCGAGGTCGTCGACCACCACCACGAGACGGGGCAGCGGGCTCGGCCCGGCCGGCTCCGCCCGGACGGTGGAGGACCGCAACCGGAGCGTGCCCGTCCTGGCCGGGTCGAGGTCGCCCCGGAGCTCTGCGGGCGACGGCTGCCGGGGTGCGACGACCCGGCCCGGCGCCGCACCGGCCACCGCGGGGGACGCCTCCCCGAGGCGCGCGTGCCACTCGGCGAAGGCGGTGCCGTCCAGCAGCTCCGACCGGCGCTTCAGCTCGGCCCCCAGCGCCTGCGCGAACTCCCTCATCCGCAGCGGGTCCGAGGCCACCAGATGGGCGGAGACGTGCGGCAGTTCCGTGCACGGCGCCAGCCCCTCGCCCCGCTCGCCGCCCGCGCCGTCCAGCAGCACCAGCCCGAGCCGGTCCGGCCGGGACGCGGCGGAGAGGGAGGCGGCGACGGCGCGCAGCAGCTCGGTACGGCCGCTGCCCGGAGGCCCCTCGACCAGCAGGTGCGGGCCCTCGGCGACCAGTTCGACGCCGACCGGCCCGCGCCGGCCGGTGCCCAGCACGACCTCGGCGTGCCCGCCGACCGTCTGCCCCTGGTCGGTGGCCGCGGCCCAGCGGGCCATCAGGGAGGCCGGAGTGGCCCGGGCCAGGCCCAGCTCGTCCAGCAGCCGGGCCGAGTGCGGCAGCGCCGCGGCGGTCCGGCGCTGCGGCTCCTGGCCGCCCGCGTCCGCCCGCAGCGGGGCCAGGGCGCGGGCGAAGCGCTCGGCCCAGGCGGCGGAGACCGCGTCGGCGGTGACGAGCTCGCCGTGGCCCGCGGGGCGTCCGCCGCGCACCGGCAGCACCCGCAGCGCGGTCGCGACGTCGCCGCTGAGCAGCCCGGCCGTGCCGCACTCGCGGAAGGCGGGCGAGGCGGCGCAGGCGGTCTCGTACGTCTCGGAGACGGGCGACGCCGGGGAGGCCGTGGGCGCCTCCGCCAGGCAGAGCAGGTGGATGCCGACGGCGGGGCCGTGGCCGGCCAGCCGGGCCACCGTGTCCCGCAGCGGGCCCGGGCCGGGGTCGCCGTCGAGGACCAGCACCGTGTACGGGCCGGAGTACGCGGCGGCCGCCTCCGCCACCGCCTCCCTGGGCTGGGAGGCCCAGTGCCGGCCCAGCGGGCCCTCGTCGAGGCGGCGGGTCAGCTCGGCCGTCCGGGCCGTGGCCTGGTCCTTGTCGTACGCGAGGAGCAGCCGGCAGTCCTGGCCGTGCGCGGGGCGTACGTGGGGCAGCCAGCCGAGCCAGGACCACTCGGCCCGGCGGTCCGCGAGGGGCCGGGCCCGGTCGGTGCTGACCAGGACGATCTCCAGGCCGCCGGGCGCGTGCAGGGCGGCCAGCTGGGCGAGGACGGACCGGGCCAGGCCCGAGAGGCGGGTGCGCGGTCCGGCGAGCGCGAGGGAGCCGGTGGCGCGCAGCCGGACGGCCGCGCCCTGCCCGAGCCGCACCTCCAGGGCCTCGGGGTGGGCGGGGTCACGCTCCCAGAGCCGGGGGCCGGGCCCGAGGGCGGCCAGCAGGAGTTCCGCGGGGTCGGGGCGGCCGTCCGCGGCGGGGGTGCGGGGGGCCGCGGGGTGTCCGCTGCCGCCGCCGGCCGTCTGCTCCTCCTGCCCGTCCCGGCCGGCCCAGCGGCGGGCCCAGGCCCCGATGCCGCGACGGCGTCGGGCGCCGGGGGCGGGGGCGGGGGCGGGGGCGGGGTTCGGGCCAGCGGTGGGGTCGTACGGGCCGGGGGCGGCGGGGGCCGCGGGGGCGGCCGGGGCTGCGTACGGGGCCGGGACGGCCGGCGCCTGGGCGTGCGGGCCGGCCGCGGCGTCGTACCGGCCCGGGGCGTGCTGCGCCCCGGCGGGCGCGTACGGGGCGGCGGTGGCCTGCGGGCCGGTGCCGGGGGCCGGGTGGCCGGCCGGGGCCGAACCCTCCGGCGCGGGCTCCACGTGGTGCGTGGGCGAGCTGACCGTGCCGTACAGGGGGCGGACGTGCCCGTCGGGCTCCGCCTCGGGCGCGGGGCCGGTGTCCGGGTGCCGGCGCGCCGCCGGTACGTAACCCTCCGGGCCGCGTGCGGAGCCGTGCCCCTCGCCGGGCGGTGCGGGTACGGGCGACCGGACGGCGGCGGGGGCGCCGCCGGGTGCGGCGAGCCGCAGGTGCCCCTCCGAGTCCGGGGTGACCGCGCGGGTGCCGGCGGGGCCCGCGGGGCGCAGGCGCAGGGTGGACTCGCCGACCCTGAGCAGCGCGCCCGGCGGCAGCGGGACGGGGCGCGTGCCGAGCGGGGTGCCGTCGACGGTGGTGCCGTTCGTCGAACCGAGGTCGGCCACGGCCACCCGGCCGTCCTCCGAGACCGTCACCGCGCAGTGCAGCCGCGAGACGTCGGGGTCGTCCAGCGGCACGTCCGCGTCCGCGGACCGGCCGATCCGGATCTGCCCGCCGTGCAGCAGGTGGACGCCGCCCGCGTCGGGGCCCGCGACCACGTGCAGCTCGGCGGCCGCGCCGGCCGCCGGGTCCTCCTCCGCCACCGGGGCGTGCAGGGAGAGCACCGCCCCGTCCACGAGGGGCGGCTCGCCGAGTATCCGGCGCTGGAGGTCGAGGCGCTCCTGGCCGGCGTAGAGGATCACCGTGCCGCCCGTGTCGGGGCCGCCGACGGTCGAGGCCAGGCCGGAGGCGACGGCGGCCAGCGCCGTCCCGGCCGGGGCCGTCACGAGCACGTCACAGGTCGCGGTCTGGTGGCCGCTGCGCGGCCCGAGGACGGTCAGCCGGATCTGCATCGCCGTCAGCGGTCCCTTCTGCGCGGTGCGCCCGGCAGGGAGGGGGCCCCGTGTGCCGCCCTGACGTCCCCCCGCCCGGCACGGACGCGTCGCCCGGTCAGGTCTGCCGGACCGAGGGGCTCCCGTCCCCGCGGTTCCGTGCTGGGTGCATCCTCGCACCTGTCGCCGACAACACGCCCGGCACCCACCCAGAAGTGATCTTGATCGATCGCGGGGCCGTCCGAAACCGTACGCAAATCACCTTGCGGGCGTCCCCGCGCGACCCACCCGTCGCACGAGTGTGCGGCAACCATCCCTCCGAGGCCCGCGTCTTCCCCGTAGCCACCCCCTAGAGTGGGCGGAACGAGGAAATTGACAGCAGGGAGCTGGTGACGTGCGGCCAGTCGGCAGCAAGTACTTCCTGGAGGAGCCGCTCGGCCGCGGCGCCACCGGGACCGTCTGGCGCGCCCGCCAGCGGGAGACGGCGGGCGCGGAGGCGGCCGTCGCCGGGCAGCCCGGCGAGACCGTCGCCATCAAGGTGCTCAAGGAGGAGCTGGCCCACGACGCCGACGTCGTGATGCGCTTCCTCCGCGAGCGCTCGGTCCTGCTGCGCCTCACCCACCCGAACATCGTGCGCACCCGCGACCTCGTCGTGGAGGGCGACCTCCTCGCCCTGGTCATGGACCTGATCGACGGCCCGGACCTGCACCGGTACATCCGCGAGAACGGCCCCTTCACGCCGGTCGCCGCGAGCCTGCTGACCGCCCAGATCGCCGACGCGCTCGCCGCCAGCCACGCCGACGGCGTGGTCCACCGCGACCTCAAGCCCGCGAACGTGCTGCTCGACGAGAGCGGCGGCCAGATGCGCCCGATGCTGACCGACTTCGGCATCGCCCGCCTCGCCGACTCCCCGGGCCTGACCCGCACCCACGAGTTCGTCGGCACCCCCGCGTACGTGGCGCCGGAGTCCGCCGAGGGCCGCCCGCAGACCTCGGCCGTGGACATCTACGGCGCCGGCATCCTGCTGTACGAGCTGGTCACCGGCCGCCCGCCATTCGCCGGCGGCACCGCCCTTGAGGTCCTGCACCGGCACCTCAGCGAGGAGCCGCAGCGCCCCTCGACCATGCCGGAACCGCTGTGGACGGTCATCGAGCGCTGCCTGCGCAAGGAGCCGGACGAGCGCCCGAGCGCCCAGAGCCTGGCCCGCGGCCTGCGCGTGGTCGCGGCCGGCATCGGCGTGCACTCCAGCCCCACCGAGGTCGAGGCCGCCCTCGGCGTCGGCGCGCTCCTCGCGCCCGACCCCTCCCCGGCCCCGGTACCCGAGACCCCAGGCGCCGCCGACCCGACCCAGGTGCTGCCCAGCACCGCCCCGGCCGGCGCGTACGACCCGAACGCGGCGACCAGCGTCATGCCGCCCGTCTCCGCCCATGGCCCGGCCGGCGCGGAGGACGCCACCTCGGTGCTGCCGCCCGTCGGCACCCAGGGCGGACCGGGTGCCGCGGACCCGACCGCGGTCATGCCGCCCGTTCAGCAGCCGGACGCGCCGCACCCGTGGCAGTCGCAGCTCCAGGGCGTCCGGGACCGGAACGAGCAGACGCAGATCCAGTACCTCGACCCGAGCGAGGACCCCCTGCGCCGCCGCCCGCAGCGTCAGGCCCCGCCGCCGGCACCCCCGGTGCAGCCGCGCCGCCAGCCGCAGCAGCAGCCGCAGCCCCAGCCCCAGCCCCAGCAGTACCGCCAGGCCCCGCCGGCCCAGCCGTACCAGCGGCCGGCCAACCCGCAGCAGCCGTATCCGCAGCAGCCGCCGCACTACCAGGCGCCGCCCGCGCCGTACCAGCAGCCGGCGTACCAGCAGCCGCAGCACCAGCCGCAGCCGTACGCGGCCCCGCCGCAGCAGGCCCCCGCCCGCCCGGCGGCGCCGCAGCGCGAGCCGCGCGAGCGCGAGCCCCGGCGCCGCAGCGCGAACCCGATGCGGATCCCTGGCCTGGGCTGCCTCAAGGGCTGCCTGTTCGTGATCGTGCTGTTCGTCGTCGCGGGCTGGATGATCTGGGAGCTCACCCCGGTCGGCGGGTGGGTCACCGACGGAGCCGAGACCACCAAGAGCTGGTGGGACCAGCTCTGGTCGTGGGGCGAGGCCATCACGGACTTCATCGGCGACATCGGCGGCGGCTCGGGCGGCGGGGGTGCCGCGTAGCGCCCTCCCGGGGGCCCGATAGCGCCGACCACGTGGATTTGTCGACTTCTGGGGCACGATTTCGCCCACAGAAGTGAAGGTCACCGAGAAGTGGGCCCCCTAATGGCCCTCACAGCCCTCCCGGCCGCGTACTTTTGTGCCGTACGCCAGCCGCTGAGGGAGCAGTCGTGGCACGGAAGATCGGCAGCCGGTACACCGCGCACCAGATCCTGGGGCGCGGCAGCGCGGGCACGGTGTGGCTGGGCGAGGGGCCGGACGGGCCCGTCGCCGTCAAGCTGCTCCGCGAGGACCTCGCGTCCGACCAGGAGCTGGTCGGACGCTTCGTCCAGGAGCGCAGCGCCCTGCTCGGCCTCGACCACCCGCACGTCGTCGGCGTGCGCGACCTCGTCGTGGACGGCAACGACCTCGCGCTCGTGATGGACCTCGTGCGCGGCACGGACCTGCGCACCCGGCTCGACCGCGAGCGCCGCCTCGCCCCCGAGGCCGCCGTGGCCATCGTCGCCGACGTGGCCGACGCGCTGGCCGCGGCGCACGCGGCCGGGGTCGTGCACCGGGACGTGAAGCCCGAGAACGTGCTGCTCGACATGCAGGGGCCGCTCGGGCCGGGCGGGTCGCACCCCGCCCTGCTGACCGACTTCGGCGTCGCCAAGCTCATCGACACGCCGAACCGGTCCGGCGCCCCCGCCTCGGGGGCCCGTACGCGGATCATCGGCACCCCGGACTACCTCGCCCCCGAGATCGTCGAGGGCCTGCCCCCGCGCGCCGCCGTCGACATATACGCCCTGGCCACGGTGCTGTACGAGCTGCTCGCGGGGTTCACCCCGTTCGGCGGCGGGCACCCCGGGGCGGTCCTGCGCCGGCACGTGACGGAGACCGTGGTGCCGCTGCCCGGCATCCCGGACGAGCTGTGGCAGCTGATCGTGCAGTGCCTCGCCAAGGCCCCGGCCTCCCGGCTGCGGGCCTCGGAACTGTCCGCCCGGCTGCGGGACCTGCTGCCGATGCTGGCGGGCATGCCGCCGCTGGACGTCGACGAGCCCGACGACCTGGACGCGGAGGAGCCGGAGTACGAGGAGACCCCCGCGGCGGACCGGGGCGAGCCGGTCCGCCGGCGCGGGGCCGTGCCGCTGGTACGCGGCTCCGCCACCGACTCCAACCGGGACACGCACACCTCGATGCGCGTGCCCGGCCCCGACGAACTGGCCGGCGGCGCGCTCGGCACCGCCCGCGTCCCGCGCCCGACAGGCGCACCCCGCCCCGGATCCGCCCGGCACCGCTCGGAGGCGGTCCGCAAGCGGCGCCTGGTGCTCGGCACGGCCGCGGTGGCCCTGGCGGCGGCGGTGGGCGTCGGCGGCTGGCTGGCCGCGGGTCCGGACGACGCGCCGCCGCAGGACTCGAAGCAGACGGGGCAGGTCGCCCCGTAGCGCCCTCGGCGGGTCCCCGGCCCGGGGAGGTGCCCAGGGCCGGTCCGGCACGCCTCCGCTGGAGGCGTGCCCCGAGCCGTCCACGCCTCCGCGCGGGCGGTCGAGCCCGGCACGCCTCCGCGCCGGCGGTCGAGCCCGTCACGCCTCCGCGCAGGCGCCCCGAGCCGTCACGCCTCTACCGAGGCGCCCCGCCCGGTCCCGTCAGGGGACGATCAGCTCCGGGTGCCAGCGGCGGGCCACCGCCGGGTGGGCCCGTACCCAGCCCTTGAGCTCGTTGCGGCCGTACTCGGCGTGCAGCGGGTTGGAGGCGTCGTGCGCCACCCCCGGCGCGTCCTCCAGGTACGCGCCCGGCACGGTGTCGATCACCGCGTCCAGCCGCGGGTTGTAGAAGAACGGCACGGAGAAACGTTCCACCGCACCGGGAGGACTGACCACCCGGTGGTCCGTGGCAGTGAGGTACCCCTCCGTCGCGATCTCCAGCAGCTCGCCCAGGTTCACCACGAACGCACCGGGCATCGGCGGCACGTCCACGAAGCCGCCGTCCTTCACCACCTGGAGCCCGCCCACCGAGTCCTGCAGCAGCAGGGTCAGGAAGCCGTAGTCCTTGTGCGCGCCGACGCCCTGGTCGGCCCCCGACGGCGCGGACCCGGGGTAGCGGATCAGCTTCGTGTGCAGGTGGGGCCGGTCGAAGGCCTCGTCGAAGAAGTCCTGGGGCGCCCCGATGGAGGCCAGCAGCTCCTTCAGCAGCCGGTGCGCCACCGCCGCCAGCCGCCGCTGCCACTCCAGCACCACCGTGCGCAGCTCGGGCAGGGCCTCCGGCCACTGGTTGGGCCCCTCCAGCCACAGGTAGGCGGGATCGCCGGGGCCCACCGCGGGCGCCGGGCGCTCGGCGCCCACGTCGAGCTGGTCGCGCCAGTCGGAGGCGCCGCCGGTCAGCTCGTGGCCGATCCGGGTGTACCCGCGGAAGTGCGGGGAGTTCAGGTTGCTGACCGCCAGCCGGTCGGCCTCGGGAAGGGCGAAGAACGCCCTGGTCACATCGAGGATCCGGGTCATCTCGGCGGGGCTGATCCCGTGGCCCGTCAGGTACAGGAAGCCGGTCTCGCGGGCGACGGCGTGCAACTGCTCGCGGAAGGCGTCGCGGGTGGCCGGGTCGTCGGCGCCGCTCAGGTCCAGCACGGGCAGCGCGGGTGCGGCGGGCGCGGAGGGGGCTCCGGTGGGCGCGGAAGATGCGGACGACGCGGAAGATGCGGAGGAAAGGGACTTCTCGGTGGTGGACGTGGGGTGCGCGGACGTCATGACGGCTCCGTTTCGGATGTCACGGGGCCCTGTTCCCCCAAGGGTGGAGGGGCGCGGGTGGGAGGGACCGACGGCGGAAGGGTGGGCCGTGGCCTGCGAGCCGCTGAACAGGACCGAAGCAGACGGAAGGAATGCTGGGGAATCAGTCCGGCGGCCGACAGCTCATGGTGGTGACGCGCATGTAATCCACGTGGCGTCGCATCACGAGCAGAAGAGTCATAAGCGAAAGGGTACGCCGGACGGCCCGGCTCGTCCGCAGGCCCCGATCCGTCCCCTACGGGGAACTCCCGGGGAACGCCGGGCGCCGCAGCCGTTACGCTGGACCCGTGGCAGTCGTCGATGTATCCGAAGAGCTGAAGTCCCTCTCCTCGACCATGGGGTCGATCGAGGCCGTCCTGGACCTCGACAGGCTGAGGGCAGACATTGCCGTGCTCGAGGAGCAGGCCGCGGCCCCGTCCCTGTGGGACGACCCGGAGGCGGCCCAGAAGATCACGAGCAAGCTTTCCCACCTCCAGGCCGAGGTCCGCAAGGCCGAGACGCTGCGCGGCCGCATCGACGACCTCGCGGTCCTCTTCGACCTCGCCGAGGAGATGGACGACGCGGACACCCGCGCCGAGGCCGAGACCGAGCTGGCCGCCGTCCGCAAGGCGCTGGACGAGATGGAGGTCCGCACCCTCCTGTCCGGCGAGTACGACGAGCGCGAGGCCCTGGTCAACATCCGTGCCGAGGCCGGTGGCGTCGACGCCTCCGACTTCGCCGAGCGCCTCCAGCGCATGTACCTCCGGTGGGCCGAGCGCCACGGCTACTCGACCGAGGTGTACGAGACGTCGTACGCCGAAGAGGCCGGCATCAAGTCCACCACCTTCGTGGTGAAGGCGCCGTACGCCTACGGCACCCTCTCCGTCGAGCAGGGCACCCACCGCCTGGTGCGCATCTCGCCCTTCGACAACCAGGGCCGCCGCCAGACCTCCTTCGCGGGTGTCGAGGTGCTCCCGGTCGTCGAGCAGTCCGACCACGTCGACATCGACGAGTCCGACCTGCGCGTCGACGTCTACCGCGCCTCCGGCCCCGGCGGCCAGGGCGTCAACACCACCGACTCGGCCGTGCGCATCACGCACATCCCGACCGGCATCGTGGTCTCCTGCCAGAACGAGCGCTCGCAGATCCAGAACAAGGCGAGCGCGATGAACGTCCTCCAGGCCAAGCTGCTGGAGCGCCAGCGCCAGGAGGAGCGGGCCAGGATGGACGCCCTCAAGGGCGACGGCGGCAGCTCCTGGGGCAACCAGATGCGTTCCTACGTCCTGCACCCGTACCAGATGGTCAAGGACCTGCGCACCGAGTTCGAGGTCGGCAACCCGCAGTCCGTGCTGGACGGCGAGATCGACGGCTTCCTGGAGGCCGGCATCCGCTGGCGCAAGCAGCAGGAGACCGTCGAGAGCTGATCGCCCCGCGGAGGCCGGCCCCCCGGCCCGCCGAGGTGACGCACACGACATGAGAAGGGCCCGGAGCCATGCTCCGGGCCCTTCTTCCTTACGGGCATACGATCGGGACGCGGCGGCCTGCGGGCTCAGCGTGCGAGCAGGGCCACGGCGGCCACCAGGACCACGAGGAGCGCAGCGAGCGCCATCGGGTTGAAGCCGGCGAAGGGGCTCTCCTGCTGGAGGCGCTCCCGGTTCGCCCGGCAGACGGGGCAGCGGCCCTGAGCGACGGGTGCCGCGCAGTTCGCGCACACGAGCCGGTCATATGTCATGCGCTCTCCTCCTCTCGTCCCTCCAGAGAACGCCGACGGGAACAGGACGGTTCCCACTACCACTGTGCCAGCTCCGCCGACATTCGGCGCGGCCCGTCGGGGCAATCGCCCCCACGTGCGCCCCCGACGGCCCGGAAACCTCGCGACAACGGGGAGATATCGGGCATCTCCGGTCACCGACTGCCGCCCTCGCGCCGGGTCGCGTATGGTCACGCACACCTACTCCCGGCGACCGTGGTGCACCCGTGATCCGATTCGACAGCGTCTCCAAGTCCTACCCGAAGCAGAACCGGCCCGCTCTGAGGGACGTGTCCCTCGAGATCGAGAAGGGCGAGTTCGTCTTCCTGGTCGGCTCCTCCGGCTCCGGCAAGTCCACCTTCCTGAGGCTCCTCCTCCGCGAGGAGCGGGCGAGCCACGGCCAGGTGCACGTCCTCGGCAAGGACCTCGCCAGACTCTCCAACTGGAAGGTGCCCCAGATGCGCCGCCAGCTGGGGACCGTCTTCCAGGACTTCCGCCTGCTCCCCAACAAGACGGTGGCGCAGAACGTCGCCTTCGCCCAGGAGGTCATCGGCAAGCCGCGCGGCGAGATCCGCAAGGCCGTGCCCCAGGTCCTCGACCTGGTCGGCCTCGGCGGCAAGGAGGACCGCATGCCCGGCGAGCTCTCCGGTGGTGAGCAGCAGCGCGTGGCCATCGCCCGCGCCTTCGTCAACCGGCCGAAGCTCCTCATCGCGGACGAGCCCACCGGCAACCTCGACCCGCAGACCTCCGTCGGCATCATGAAGCTGCTGGACCGGATCAACCGGACCGGCACCACCGTGATCATGGCGACGCACGACCAGCAGATCGTCGACCAGATGCGCAAGCGCGTCATCGAACTCGAACAGGGCCGTCTCGTGCGCGACCAGTCGCGCGGCGTCTACGGCTACCAGCACTGACGCGCGGCGTCTGAAAGCCACCAGCACTGAAAGGACGCCATGCGCGCCCAGTTCGTCCTGTCGGAGATCGGCGTCGGTCTCCGCCGCAATCTCACGATGACCTTCGCGGTCATCATCTCCGTCGCCCTGTCGCTGGCCCTGTTCGGCGGTTCCCTGCTCATGCGGGACCAGGTGAGCACCATGAAGGGCTACTGGTACGACAAGGTCAACGTCTCCATCTACCTCTGCAACAAGAACGAGGCGGAGTCGGGGACGAGCGCGACCTGCGCCAAGGGCGCGGTGACCAACGACCAGAAGAAGCAGATCGAGTCCGACCTGAAGAAGATGGACCTGGTCGAGTCGGTCCAGTACGAGTCCGCCGACCAGGCCTACAAGCACTACAAGGAGCAGTTCGGCGACTCCCCGCTGGTCACGTCGGTCACCCCGGACCAGATGCAGGAGTCCTTCCGGGTCAAGCTCAAGGACCCCGAGAAGTACAAGGTCATCACGACCGCCTTCGCGGGCCGGGACGGCGTCCAGTCGGTCCAGGACCAGCGCAGCGTCCTCGACAACCTGTTCCGGCTGCTGGACTACCTGAACAAGGCCGCGCTCGGCGTCATGATGGTGATGCTGATCGTCGCGCTGCTGCTGATCGTCAACACGGTGCGCGTCTCGGCGTTCAGCCGTAGGCGCGAGACCGGCATCATGCGGCTGGTGGGCGCCTCCAGCTTCTACATCCAGATGCCGTTCATCATGGAGGCCGCCTTCGCCGGCCTGATCGGCGCCGTCATCGCCTGCGTGATGCTGATGGCGGGCCAGTACTTCGTCATCGACCACGGCGTGGGGCTGGCCAAGCAGCTGGAGCTGATCAACTTCATCGGCTGGGACTCCGTGATCACCAAGCTGCCGCTGGTGCTCGCCATCGGCCTGCTGATGCCCTCCATGGCGGCGTTCGTCGCGTTGCGCAAGTACCTGAAGGTGTGACAAGCGCCCCGGGAGCGGAACTGCCAACCGCCGGTTCCGCACCGGGGCTTGTCCTAGACTCGGCGCCATGCCGGGTCGTCCCGTCTCTTCCCTCCGGCCCCGTGACCTGCGTCGCGGGGCCGCTCTGACGTTGGTTTTCCTCGGCGTGCTGGGCACGGCCGCGGCCACCGGCTGCTGGGATCGCGGGGACGCCCTCGCGCCACCGGCGCGCGCGGAGGGCCGTACGGGCGCCGTGGGCGCGGGCTACCGCGAGGCCGTCGAGCGGGCGGCCGCCGAGGCGGTGGCCGACGGGAAGTCGGGCAAGCAGGCGGCCGAGGAGGTCGTCAGCCGCAGCGGGGACCGCTGGGCGGTGGTCTACGACCAGACCGAATACGCGGAGTTCGAGGCGGCCCTCGACGGCCACTACACGGGTGTCGGGCTGTGGGTCGAGGCCGGCCGGGACGGCCGCATCCAGGTGTCCAGGGTCCAGCGCGGCGGGCCCGCGGACCGGGCCGGCATCCGCGAGGGCGACCTGCTGCGGAGCGTCGACGGCCACCGGGTGACCGGCCTGGGACCGGCCCGCGTCGTCGGGCTGCTGCGCGGCGAGGCGGACCGCGCCGTCGCCGGCACCCCGGTGGTGCTGGTGCTGGAGCGCGACGGCCGGACCCGTACCGAGACGCTGCGGCGCGAGCGGCTGAGCACGGAGCCGGTCACCGTGGAGCGGCTGCCGGACGGTGTGCTGCTGATCAAGGTCTCCGCCTTCACCAAGGGCTCGGGGGAGCGGGTGCGCGCCGCCGTGCGCGAGGCGCCCCGCGGCACCGGAGTGATGCTCGACCTGCGCGGCAACCGCGGTGGCCTGGTCACCGAGGCGGTCACCGCCGCCTCCGCCTTCCTGGACGGCGGGCTCGTGGCCACGTACGACGTACGGGGTGACCAGCGCGCCCTCTACGCCGAGCGGGGCGGCGACACCGGGCGCCCGCTGGTGGCGCTGGTGGACGGCGGCACCATGAGTGCGGCCGAGCTGGTCACCGGCGCGCTCCAGGACCGGGGCCGGGCCGTGACGGTGGGCACGCGCACCTTCGGCAAGGGCGCGGTGCAGATGCCGACGGAGCTGCCGGACGGTTCGGTCGCCGAGCTCACGGTGGGCCATTACCGCACGCCGGCGGGCCGCAGCCTGGACGGCCGCGGCATCAACCCGGACCTCGTGGCGGCCGACGGCGCCGAGGAGCGGGCCCGTGGAGTATTGGGTGGCCTCGGGGTGGCCCCGTAGTGCGAAAATGACCGCACTATGGCTAAGGAAAAAGGGCGCAAGCTGATCGCCCAGAACAAGAAGGCGCGGCACGACTACACGATCCTCGACACCTACGAGTGCGGTCTGGTGCTGACCGGCACCGAGGTGAAGTCGCTGCGCCAGGGCCGGGCCTCGCTGGTGGACGGCTTCGTGCAGATCGACGGCCACGAGGCGTGGCTGCACAACGTGCACGTGCCGGAGTACAGCCAGGGCACCTGGACCAACCACAGCGCCCGGCGCAAGCGGAAGCTCCTGCTCCACCGGGTCGAGATCGACAAGCTGGAGTCGAAGTCCCAGGAGACGGGTCACACGATCGTGCCCCTGTCGCTGTACTTCAAGGACGGCCGGGCCAAGTGCGAGATCGCGCTGGCGAAGGGCAAGAAGGAGTACGACAAGCGGCAGACCCTGCGCGAGAAGCAGGACCGGCGCGAGACGGACCGGGCGATCTCCGCGGCCAAGCGCAAGGAGCGGGCCACGCTCTGAGCCCCGGCCCGCCCGCCCCCGGGGCTGACCTGGACCGGAATAGGCTGGCACGGTCGTGCGTTGTTCCCGTACGATGTGCCCGTACCCCACGGAACTGGGGTGCACATTGATAAATCAACATGGGGATGATCGGTTTCGACAGCGGATGTCGAAGCAGGGGAAGCGAGCCGAGGAAGCGGCAATGATCTCGTAAACCATATGTCGCAACCAATAATCGCCAACACCAAGAGCGATAACTCCCGCTTCGCCCTCGCTGCCTAATTTTAGGTAACGAGCAGAAGCCTCTGTGAGGAGCGTCAGCCCGGGGGTGATCCCGACCCGGATCCTGGCGTCATCAAGGGATCTAAACCTCTAGCCCCGGTCACGGGGGTTGGAGGGAAACCAAACAGTGACTGAGCCCGTCGGAGACTTGTCCGCGTGATCTCCGGGGCTGAGAAAATCGCAGCGGACTGCGCTCGGAGAAGCCCTCCTTTTGCACCGTTGGACGCGGGTTCGATTCCCGCCATCTCCACTCATCCCATGTGGGCGAAGGCCCCGCAGCCCTTACGGGCGGCGGGGCCTTCGTCATGTGGGAGCACGACGGCAGCACCGCCCTTCAGGGGGCGTGACGGATGCGGCGGTGTGTCAGGTGCCTGGGCGCGGAGGCTGATCGCTGTTGGCAGTGATGACCTCGATTTGGCAACGCGGCTTCTGGACGCCTCGTTTGATGCGCACGTCCGCCGTCAGCAGGGCGACGCCCAGTGCCTCGGCGAGGGCGACGTACGTGGCGTCGTAGGCGGAGAGGTTGGCGTACAGCTTTCGGATCCGGGGGAGCAGGGGGCCTGTCTCGTGCCGCTGTACGCGCAGCCCCTGGTAGGTCTTGAAGTGCTCGTCGAGGCTGGCGGGGGCGATTTTGGAGCCGCGCGCCATACCCAGAAGGGCGGAGGCGATCTCAGTGTCGAGCAGGTAGGGGGCGGCGAGAAGGTCTTCCTCGCCGATGCGCCGGCGGGCAGCTGCGCCCCTGGAGCCCCTGTCCGTGAGGAACAGGACCAGGGTGGAGGAATCCACGACGATCAACGGCCTGCCCTGCCCGAGTCGATGGCATCGAGGACGTCCTGGATGTCGATGTCCTCCGTGGCGTAGCGCTCGGCGCGGTCGGCCATTTCGGCGAGCGTGGGCTGGGTGGCGTCTCGGGTGACGAGGCTCAGCAGGTAGCTCTGGAGGGACTGTCCGGCCTCGGCGGCCCGGACCTTTATGCGGCGGGCGATGTCATCGGGGACTTCCCGGATCGTGAATGCAGTCATGACTGCATTTTATCGTCGATGCAGTCACTTTGCAGTCAATGCAGTCGCTCGACAGCCGAGCCCTCCGATCGCCTGTTGGCGGAAGTGACTGCGCAGGCCGTGGGCTCCTCGGCCGAAGCGGATGCTTCTACTTCTCGGCCGGCAGGTCGTGCGGCTCCTCGTTGGTCTTGGTGACCGGGGGCGCGGAGGCGCGGTCGCGGGCGACCGCTGCCATGAGGCGGCGGGCGTTCGCCGGGGAGCGCAGGAGGTGGACGGTCTCCCGCCACGCTTCGTTGTCGGGCGGCGTCGCGGCCGCGTTTCCCTCAGTCACTGCTGCCCGTGTCCGAGCCGCAGCTGCTCCAGCTGTTCGAGCTGCCGCTCTTCGACTTGTTGCCGGAGGCGAGGATCTTCAGCAGGACGTCCGCGACCGTGGAGACGATGCGCATCCAGCGGGGGGTCTCGGTGGTGGTCAAGGGGGGGCTCCTCTCGGCAGGGGGAGGGGCAGGTGTGCCCGGGGTGCGGGCCCGGCCGTCCCATGGGCCGCGTCCCGCGTTCGTCGTACGCAGGCTACGACGCCCGCGCGCTGCCGCAGGTTGCCCGCGCTCTTGCAGGCTTGGTATGGACCTGCCACTCTGCTGGGCGGCCGCCACCCCCCACGCCGGCCGCTCCCGCCCCGGAGGCATTGATGCGTCACGTGCGCCGCATGCGTCACAGAGTGCTCGGTGTGCTCGTCCTGCTCCTCGGACTCCTCCTCCCGCTGCCCGCCACCACCGCCCACGCCGCCACCGGGCCCCAGATCTACGGGGCCTGGCACTGCAGCGACGACGCCTGCACCTGGGGCAGGGTCCGCACCGTCGCCGAGTTCGACGCCATGAACCACTGGCTCGTCGACCGCGGCGACGGCCGCCCGTCCGTCAACCTCGTCGTCCTCAGCTTCGTCGAACCGCAGAAGCTGCTCAGGAAGACGAACGACGCCACCACCGTCGACGGCGTGCCCCGCGGCATGACCCCCGAGATCGTCGACTACTTCACCTCCCGCGGGATCCGCGTGATGCTCTCCATCGGCGGCATCACCTACACCGACGAATGGGACGCGGCCCTCGCCGAGGACGCCACCCGCCTCGGCCTCAACGCCGCCGACCTGGCCACCCGCCTCGGCGTCGGCATCGAGATCGACTACGAGCAGAACACCGGCCCGAACCTCGTGGGCCTCCAGGCCTTCATCGACGCCTACCGTTCGCGCCACCCGTACGACGCCACCGGCGCCGACCACACCGCCCGGCTGACCATCGACACCGCCGCCGGCGACCGCTGGCTCATCGGCATCAACCGCAAGGCCACCGCCGACTGGCTGCGCACGGACACCCCGGTGCTCGACTACGCCAACGCCATGGTCCCGGCCCGCCAGCCCTCCACCACCAGCGCGATCGCCAACTGGCAGGAGCACGTGGACGGCAAGCCCACCTACGCCCCGCCCGTCCCGCCGCTGGCGCCCGCCAAGTTCACCGGCGGCCTCTACATCAGCGACCAGACCAAGTCGCTTCCGGAGTGCACCGCCTTCGCCAACTCGCTCCAGAAGTCCACGGGTCCGTTCACCCAGTCCGTGGCCCCGAACGGCGCCGGAACGACCTCCGGCATGCTCGGATACATGTTCTGGGCCGCCGAGCGCCCGTCCACGCGCGGTACGGGCACCCAGCCGCCGAACACCTGCGAGGGCGGCGTCGGCGCGGGCGCCACGGCCTACTCCGTGCCGCTGCCCATGCCGCCCCTGCGCCAGAGCTGAGCCGAGGAGGCGACCAGCGCGGCGACCGCGGCCGCCGGAGGTGCCAGGTACGCGACGGCGGGGCCCACCTGCTCCACCGCCCAGCCCCCGGTGGCCGCGCCCGCGGCGATCCCCGCCAGCATCGCGGTCACCGCCAGGGTCATCCCCTCGTTCAGCCGCCCGGCCGGGGTCACCCGCTGCACCAGCGCCATCGCGGTGACCATCGCCGGGGCCGTGGCCATGCCCGCCGCCAGCAGCGCGCAGGCCAGCACCGGCACCGCGCCCGTGGCGGCGGCCGCCAGCGGCAGGCTCATCAGCACCGTCATCGCCGCCACGCACGCCACCAGACGGCGCCGTACCGAACCGGCCGGGCGCAGCGTCCCGTACACCAGCCCGGCCGTGCAGGAGCCGAGCGCCTGCAGGGCCAGCACCGGACCGGCGGTGGCGGTCAGCCCGTGCTCGTCCAGGAAGGCGATGGAGACCACCTCCATCGAGCCGAACACCGCGCCCATCGCGAGGAACATCACCAGCAGCTCCGGCATCCCCGCCGCCCGCAGCGGCCCCGGGCCCCGCACCGCCGCGGCCGGCGCCACCGGCGGCTCGGTGGCGCGCTGGGCGCAGAACACCAGCATCCCCGTCAGCAGCAGGAAGGCGCCGGCCAGCGTGCCGGCCTCGGGGAAGAGCGTCCCGCACAGGAAGGCCGCGAGCACCGGCCCGAGCATGAAGCACAGCTCGTCGGCGGCCTGTTCGAAGGAGTTCGCGGTGTGCAGGGCGGCGGCGTTCCGCGGGTCCCCGCCCAGCAGGTGCGCCCAGCGGGCCCGGGACATGCCGCCGATGTTCGGGGTGGTCGCGGTGGCGGCGTACGCGGCGAAGAGCGTCCAGTCCGGCGCGCCGGTCCGTACGCACACCACCAGCGCCAGTGAGCCCAGCACCGCGAGCACCGTGGCAGGCACGGCGATCCGGGCCTGCCCGTACCGGTCCACCAGCCGCGCCGTCCACGGCGCCACCACCGCGGTCGCGGCCAGGCCCGTCGCCGTGACCGCGCCGGCCAGGGCGTACGAGCCGCGCTGCCCGGCGATCATCATCACCGCGCTCACCCCGAACATGCCCATGGGCAGCCGGGCGATCAGGTTCCCGGCGGTGAAACCGCGGGCGCCCGGGGTGCGCAGCAGCCGCCGGTAGGGCCCGGCGGGGCGCGCCGGGCGGACGGCGGGGGAGGCGATGACCAGGGTGGATCCGGTGACGGTGAGGAGCGGCATGGAGATCACCTTCGCCCGCGCCGCCGCCCGTGGTCCAACACCTGTTCGGTGCCCATTCACGCATCCGGATTGTTAGTCTCCTGCGGTGACCGGGAACCCCAGGGCGGACGACATCGAACCGCGGCTGCTCCGCGGCTTCCTCACGGTGGCCGAGGAGCTCCACTTCACGCGCGCCGCCGCCCGCCTGTACGTGGCCCAGCAGGCCCTCAGCCGCGACGTGCGCCGCCTCGAAACCGCCCTGGGCGCCGAGCTGTTCGTCCGCACCACCCGGCAGGTCGCCCTCACCCCCGACGGCGAGCGGCTGCTGCCGTACGCCCGCCGGGTCCTGGAGGCCCAGGACGAACTCGCCGCCGCCTTCGGCGGGGCGGCCGCCCGCCCCCTGCTGGTCGACCTCAACACCGACGGGCCCAGCTCCGCCCGCCTGGTCCTGGAACGCGCCCGCGAACTCGCCCCCGGCCAGGAGCTGATGGCCCGCTTCGAGAGCGGCCTCACCCACGCCGCCGCCGAGATCGCCGCCGGCCGGCTGGACGTCTCCTTCGGCCGCTTCGCCGGCCTCGACCCCGCGCTCCGGGCCCGGCTGGACCACCAGCCCGTCCGGTTCGAGCCGCTGGCCGTGCTGCTGCCCGAGGACCACCCGCTGGCCGGTGCCGGCGCCGTGCCCCTCGACGCGCTCGCCGGAGAACGCGTCTACGCGGGTGCCGGGAACCCCCGCACGCTGGAGTGGACCGACTACGCGCGCCGGCTGTTCGACGGCCGGGGCATCTCCCTCGCGCCGCCCGCCCCGGTGGCCGTCGGCAAGGAGGAGTTCCGCCGCGTGATGGCCAAGACCCGGACGCCGGTGCTGGTGACCGTGGACTTCGTCGACATGCCCGGTTCCGTGAAGGTGCCGCTCGTGGAGCCCGTACCGCTCTCCCCGCTCTCCATGGTGTGGCGCCGGGGATTCGGCCACCCCGGGATCGACGCCCTCCGGACCGCCGCCGCGGAGCTGGCCGCCGGGCGCGGCTGGCTGCGGCGCCCACCGGGAGGCTGGCTGCCCGGACCGGACGAGGAGCTGATGGGTACGGGCGGCCGCTGACCCGTACGGGCTCCGCCGACCGGTACGGGCGCACCCCGGGGCCGTACGCGCGGCCGCCCGCCCGTACGGCCCGCCGTCCTCCCGCACCCCTCACATCCCGCCGCCCGCCCGGGTGAGAGCAACGTTCCGCGGCGGTCATCGCGCGGGCACGGGGGCCGAAACGCGCCATCCCTAGCGTCTGGCAGCACGGACACCAGAGCAGTGGAGGGCGTGATGGGCGCAGGGCGCACCGGGGGCCGCTGGATCGAGCAGTGGGACCCCGAGGACGAGGTCTTCTGGAAGCAGACGGGCGAGAAGACGGCCCGCAGGAACCTGATCTACTCCGTGCTCTCCGAGCACATCGGCTTCTCCATCTGGTCCGTGTGGTCCGTGATGGTGCTCTTCATGGGCCCGCAGTACGGGATCGACCCGGCCGGGAAGTTCTTCCTGATCGCGACGGCCACCCTGGTCGGCGCCTTCGTCCGCATCCCGTACACCTTCGCCGTCGCCCGCTTCGGCGGCCGCAACTGGACGGTCTTCAGCGCGCTGCTGCTGCTGGTCCCCACCGTCGCCGCTTTCGCGGTGATGGAGCCCGGCACCTCGTACGGCACCTTCCTGCTGGTGGCCGCGCTCACCGGGGTCGGCGGCGGCAACTTCGCCTCCTCGATGACCAACATCAACGCCTTCTTCCCGCTGCGGAAGAAGGGGTGGGCCCTCGGCCTCAACGCCGGCGGCGGCAACATCGGCGTGCCCGTGGTCCAGCTCGTCGGCCTGCTGGTCATCGGCACCGCCGGCGCGGCCCACCCGCGCATCCTGCTCGGCGCGTACATCCCGCTGGTGCTCATCGCCGCGGTGCTGGCGGCGGTGAAGATGGACAACCTCGCGCCGGTGAAGAACGACACCGGCGCCGTGAAGGAGTCGGTGCGCCAGGCTCACACCTGGATCATGGCCTTCCTCTACATCGGCACCTTCGGGTCCTTCATCGGCTACAGCTTCGCCTTCGGCCTGGTGCTCCAGACGCAGTTCGGCCGCACCCCGCTGCAGGCCGCCTCGCTCACCTTCATCGGCCCGCTGCTCGGCTCGCTCATCCGGCCCGTGGGCGGGTCGCTGGCCGACCGGTTCGGCGGCGCGCGGATCACGCTCGGAACCTTCGTGGCCATGGCCGTGGCCACCGGCGTGGTGATCCTCGCCTCCGTGCGGGAGTCGCTGCCCGTCTTCCTGGTCGGCTTCATCGCCCTGTTCATCCTGAGCGGACTCGGCAACGGCTCGACGTACAAGATGATCCCGGGCATCTTCCAGAACCAGGCGCTGGCCCGCGGCATGGCCGGCGAGGCCGCCGACGCGTACGGGCGGCGGCTGTCCGGCGCCTCGATGGGCCTGATCGGTGCGGTCGGCGCGCTCGGCGGCCTCGGCATCAACCTGGTCTTCCGGGAGGCCTTCCTCAGCTCCGGGTCCGGCACAGGTGCCTTCGTCACCTTCCTCGGCTTCTACGCGCTGTGCTGCCTGGTCACCTGGGCGGTATACCTTCGGCGGCCCGCCCCGAGCCGGGTCGTCGCCTCGCACACCGAAACGGAGCCGCAGCTCAGCACCGTCTGAGCGGGCCGCGCGGCACCCTTGTTACGACGGTGAAATACCGGTGAACCGAGCCTGACACGCCACGTTGGCAGGCTCGGTTCCCGCCGTACCGCCCCTTTGCGCAAGGCAGGGACCCCGCCATGGACGACACCACACCCCACCCCCCAGCCGGATCCGGAACCACCACCGGGCCCCTGGCGGGCTTCACGGTCGGCGTCACCGCCGCCCGTCGCGCCGACGAACTCACCGCCCTGCTCCGCCGTCGCGGCGCCGCGGTGCTGCACGCTCCCGCCCTGCGGATCGTGCCCCTCGCCGACGACAGCGAACTGCTGGGCGCCACCAAGGAACTCATCGGCAACGCCCCCGACACCGTGGTCGCCACCACGGCCATCGGCTTCCGCGGCTGGATCGAGGCGGCCGACGGCTGGGGCGTCGGGGAAGACCTGCTGGCCCGGCTGCGCGGCGCCCGGCTGCTGGCCCGCGGGCCCAAGGTCAAGGGCGCCATCCGGGCCGCCGGCCTCACCGAGGAGTGGTCCCCGGACTCCGAGTCGCTGGCCGAGGTGCTGGACCGGCTGCTCGCCGAGGGGGTGGCCGGCCGCCGGATCGCGCTCCAGCTGCACGGCGAGCCGCTGCCGGGCTTCGTCGAGACGCTGCGGGAGGGCGGAGCCGACGTCGTGGTCGTGCCGGTGTACCGCTGGATGCCGCCCGAGGACCTGGCCCCGCTGGACCGCCTGGTGGACGCCGTGCTCGCCCGCTCCCTCGACGCGGTCAGCTTCACCTCCGCCCCCGCCGCCGCCTCCCTGCTGTCCCGGGCCGCCGAGCGCGGGCTGCTGCCCGAGCTGCTGGACGCACTGCGCGGGGAGGCGCTGGCCGCCTGCGTGGGGCCGGTCACCGCGCTGCCGCTCCAGGCCCACGGCATCGAGACCGTCCAGCCCGAACGCTTCCGGCTCGGGCCGCTGGTCCAGCTGCTCTGCCAGGAGCTGCCCGCGCGGGCCAGGACGCTGCCGCTGGCCGGGCACCGGGTGGAGATCCGCGGCCACGCGGTGCTGGTCGACGAGGACCTGCGCCCCGTACCGCCCGCGGGCATGGCACTGCTGCGCGCCCTGGCCCGGCGCCCCGGCTGGGTGGTGGCCCGCGCCGAACTGCTCCGGGCCCTGCCGGGCGCGGGGCGCGACGAGCATGCGGTCGAGACGGCGATGGCCCGGCTGCGGAGCGCCCTGGGCGCGCCGAAGCTGATCCAGACCGTGGTCAAGCGCGGCTACCGGCTCGCCCTGGACCCGGCCGCCGACGCGAAGTACGCGGACGCGTAGCCGTTGCCCCGCGGCCCGGCCCCGGGCCCGTGCGCTTCCCTGCCACCGGCTCGGGGGCTACGTCCCGGCTCGTCGTACGTGGTGCACGTTGTGCTCCTGGACGTCGGTGAGGAGGCTCGCCGCCGTGGTGAAGTCCTTGTCGTCGTGGAGTACGACGAGGCCGTGGTGGGCCGCGGTCGCGCAGACGAGCCAGTCGACGACCGACAGGCTCTGGTGGCGGCCGCGTTGGGCCAGCCGGCCCTGCGCGGTTTCGATCCACTGCCAGGCGGTCTTGGGGATCGGGACGTCAGGGTAGAGGTCGTCGAACATGTCCGTCATCGCCTCGTACTCGTCGAGGCTGCGCGCGGAGCGGCGGAACTCCGTGCGCTGCGGTCGGCAGGAGCCGATGTTGCCCGCGTCGACCTCGTGCGCCCACGCCTCGGTGAGGGACTCGTCGCGCCGTAGTCGCCAGAGGGCGGTGGAGTCGATCAGATACCGCAGCACGATCAGGCAGTGCCCTTCTCCGCTGCGTGCAGACGCCAGAAGCTCTCGTCGTCCCAGTCCTGCGATGCACGGAAGTGGCGGAGGCGGGCCTCGCTGCGCCGCTGACGCTCGTTGTACTCCCGGAGCGCGAGGTTCACCATCTCCTTCTTCGTCCTTATCCCCGACCTGCGCATGGCCTCGGCCAGTGCCTCGTCATCGATGTCGATCTGCGTCGCGGACATGAAGCCTCCCGGGTGGCGTCTACTTCATACAAAGGTAGCGGACATCGCATACAAAGCGCCGCCGGAACGGACGCGGTGTCGGCGGGGTTCCCGTCCGGCTCGGGGCGCGGCACTCTGGAGTCGGCACCCACCGGTCGCTTCGAGGCGGTGACACGCGCATGACTGCGGGCGCGGGCTCGTACGGGCTGTGGTTCGACTCCGGGCGCGTCTGCCTGGACCTGGTCGCCACCGCCGGCCCCGACGAACGGCTCGGCGAGGCCTTCCGGCTGAGGCAGTGGCTCATCGGCACCGGACTGGTGCCCCTGGGCACCCCGCTCGACCGGGTCGGGTACGACTGGCTGCCGCAGTTCTGGGCGCTCCGCGACGACCTCGCCGACCTGCTGGCCGCCGCCCTGCGCGGGCTCCCCGCGGGCGAGGCGCTGGAGCGCGTCAACGCCCGGGCCCTGGCCGCGCCGCCCGGCCTGTGCGCCGTACGGGAGCCCGACGGCGGTCTGGCCCGGCGGCTGCACGGCGCCGACTGCGCCGCCCTGCTGGCCGCGGTGGCCCGCGACGCGGTGGTGCTGCTCACCGACCCCGGCGCGGTGGCGCTGCTGCGGGCGTGCGACGGAGAGGGGTGCACCCGGGTGTACCTCGACACCTCGCGCGGCCACCGCCGGCGCTGGTGTTCCAGCGAGACCTGCGGCAACCGCGAGCGCGTCGCACGCCACCGGCGCCGCTCCCTGGCCTCGCGTGAGGACTGCCCCCAACCGGAGGGGGTACCTTAGACGGTCGCCCAGAACGACCAGAAGGGGGCCCTTGGTGGCCGCGCAGGAAGCCACGGAAGAGACCGTCCGCGATCGGGAGATCGCGGTCGAACAGACTCATCTGGACCAGGTGTACCGCCGCCTCGAGGAGAAGATCCACGAGGCGGAGTTCCTGATGAACGACGCGGCCAAGCGCGGCCAGGTGGGCACGCCGGGCGCGCTCGCCGAGCGTGACGCCCAGGTGTTCCGGGCCGGCATCCACCTCAACCGGCTCAACAACGAGTTCGAGGACTTCCTCTTCGGCCGGATCGACCTCGTGCTCGGCAAGGACGGCGAGCGCGGCCCGGACGGCGCGTACACCTCCGTCGAGCCGGCCGACGACGCCATCCGCGAGGACCTCACCGCCGACATCGCGGAGACCCTGCACATCGGCCGCATCGGCGTCCTCGACTCCGACTACTCCCCGCTGGTCATCGACTGGCGGGCGCCGGCCGCCGCGCCGTTCTACCGCTCCACCCCCAAGGACCCCGGCCGCGTGGTCCGCCGCCGCGTGATCCGCTCCAAGGGCCGCAAGGTGCTCGGCGTCGAGGACGACCTGATGCGCCCCGAGATCACCGCCCACCTGGACGGCCGCGAGCTGCCCGCCATCGGCGACGGCGCACTCATGGCCTCCCTCGGCCGGGCCCGTACGCACTCCATGCGCGACATCGTGTCGTCCATCCAGGCCGAGCAGGACCTGGTCATCCGGGCCCCCGCCGCGTCCGTGGCCGAGGTGTCCGGCGGCCCCGGCACGGGCAAGACCGCGGTGGCCCTGCACCGCGCCGCGTACCTCCTCTACCAGGACCGCCGCCGCTACTCCGGCGGCATCCTGATCGTCTCCCCGACCCCGCTGCTCGTCGCCTACACCGAGGGCGTGCTGCCCTCCCTCGGCGAGGAGGGCCAGGTCGCGATCCGCGCGCTGGGCTCGTTGGTCGACGGGGCCGAGGCCACCACGTACGACGAGCCGGCCGTGGCCCGGATCAAGGGCTCCTCCCAGATGCTCAAGGTGCTGCGCAAGGCCGTCCGGGGCGCCCTGGAGCTGGGCGGCGCCCCCGAGCGGCTGCGCGTGGTCGCCTTCAACCGCCGCCAGGAGCTGGAGGCCGAGGAGCTCGACCGGATCCGCCAGACCGCCCTCGGCGGCACCGCGCCCGTCAACCTGCTGCGCCCGCGCGCCCGCCGGCTGCTGCTGGACGCCCTCTGGGCGAAGTCCGGCGGAGCGAGCCGGCACACCGACCCCGAGCTGGCGGCCGAGCTGCGCGCGAGCTTCGACGAGGACGTCTCCACCGAGGACCCGTTCATCGAGTTCCTGGACGCCTGGTGGCCCGAGCTGACCCCGCGCCGGGTGCTGGCCGCCATGGCCGACGAGCGGAAGCTCTCCCGTTGGAGCCGCCGGGTGCTCAACCCCCGCGAGACCCGCCAGCTGGCCCGTTCGCTGCGCCGGGTGGGTCCGGACGGCTCGGGCCCGCTGTCGGTGCACGACGTCGCGCTGCTGGACGAGCTCCAGGGCCTGCTGGGCGCCCCCGCCCGGCCGAAGAAGAAGCGCGAGCTCGACCCCCTGGACCAGCTCTCCGGCCTGGAAGAGCTGATGCCGCGCCGCGAGGAGACCCAGCGTGAGCGCGCCGAGCGGCTCGCCGCCGAGCGCACCGAGTACGCGCACGTGATCGTGGACGAGGCCCAGGACCTGACGCCCATGCAGTGGCGGATGGTCGGGCGGCGTGGGCGGACGGCCACCTGGACGGTGGTCGGCGACCCCGCGCAGTCCTCCTGGACCGACCCCGACGAGGCGGCCGAGGCCCGTGACGAGGCGCTGGGCAGCCGGCCGCGGCGCCGCTTCACCCTCACCGTGAACTACCGCAACCCGGCCGAGGTGGCCGAGCTGGCCGCCAAGGTGCTGGAGCTGGCCATGCCGGGCATGGAGTCGCCCACGGCGGTCCGCTCGACCGGCCTCCGTCCGCGGTTCGCCGCCGCGGGCGAGGACCTGGGCGCGGCGGTACGGGAGGAAACGGTCCGGCTGCTGGGCGAGGTGGACGGCACGGTCGGCGTCGTGGTGGCGATGGACCGCCGCGAGGAGGCCGCGGGCTGGCTGGCGGGCCTGGGGGACCGGGCGGTCCCCCTCGGCAGCCTGGAGGCCAAGGGCCTGGAGTACGACGCCACGGTCGTTGTGTCGCCCGCCGAGATCGCGGCGGAGTCGCCGGCCGGCCTGCGGGTGCTGTACGTGGCGCTGACGCGCGCGACCCAGCAGCTGACGGTGGTCTCGGACGCCCGCGACGAGCCGGACGCCGACGGGGTGCCGGGGCTGCTGCGCGGCTGACCGCACACCGGGGTGCCCGGCCTGTGGCGCGGCCGGCGTGTGGCGCCCGGCCTCCGGGCGCCGCGCCGCCTCCGGGTGCCGCGCCGAGATCGTCCGTGAGCCGTTCGGCTCGCGGCCGAGCGGGCGGCATGTGTCCAGGTCGTGGGCAACTCGGCGGAGGGGGGATCAGTTCCGGGCAACCTTTGTTAGCCTGGGTGAGGCACCGGCTCGATCCAAGCCCCCGGGCCCAACCTTCGTCGCTTAGAGCGACCACTTGCCGCGAGGCGAGCATGGCGGGTCGGTGTCATAGACGTTCATACAGGTCCGCGTCCTTCTCCAGGGAAGGGCGCGGACCTTTTTTGTGCCCGGGCACACTTCCTTCACGTCAAGATATCTCGTATGGTGGAAGTGTTCTTCCGAAGTTTGTAGCTGGTTACCTGCTACCGGCTGGTAGGTGGGACGATCGGACAACACGTCCTGTCGCGTTCGCGCGCAATGTCAGGGGGGCGTGTGCAGCGAAGCAAGGGAAAGCAGAGGAACACGGCCATGGCAACGGCGCCCAGCGTCTCGTACTCGATGACGGTCCGCTTGGAGGTGCCCGCGAGCGGAACCGCGGTCTCCCAGCTCACCACGGCCGTGGAGTCCTCCGGCGGATCCGTCACCGGCCTCGACGTGACCGCCTCCGGTCACGAGAAGCTCCGTATCGACGTCACGATCGCCGCGACCTCCACCTCGCACGCCGACGAGATCGTCCAGCAGCTGCGCGAGATCGACGGCGTGACGCTCGGCAAGGTCTCCGACCGTACGTTCCTCATGCACCTCGGCGGCAAGATCGAGATGGCGTCCAAGCACCCCATCCGCAACCGTGACGACCTGTCCATGATCTACACGCCGGGCGTGGCCCGCGTGTGCATGGCGATCGCCGAGAACCCCGAGGACGCGCGCCGCCTCACCATCAAGCGCAACTCCGTCGCAGTCGTGACGGACGGATCCGCCGTCCTGGGCCTGGGCAACATCGGCCCGAAGGCCGCGCTGCCCGTGATGGAGGGCAAGGCGGCCCTCTTCAAGCGCTTCGCCGGCATCGACGCCTGGCCGATCTGCCTGGACACCCAGGACTCCGACGCCATCGTCGAGATCGTCAAGGCCATCGCCCCCGGCTTCGCGGGCATCAACCTGGAGGACATCTCCGCGCCGCGCTGCTTCGAGATCGAGGCCCGTCTGCGCGAGGCCCTCGACATCCCGGTCTTCCACGACGACCAGCACGGCACCGCGATCGTCGTCCTCGCCGCCCTCACCAACGCACTTCGCGTGGTGGGCAAGGGAATTGGCGACGTGAAGGTCGTCATGTCCGGCGCCGGCGCCGCCGGTACGGCCATCCTGAAGCTGCTCATCGCGGCGGGCGTCAAGCACGCCGTCGTCGCCGACATCCACGGCGTCGTGCACGCCGGCCGCGCCGACCTGGTCGACGCCGACGCCGAGTCGCCGCTGCGCTGGATCGCCGACAACACCAACCCCGAGGGCTACACCGGCACCCTGAAGGAAGCCGTCGTCGGCGCCGACGTGTTCATCGGCGTCTCGGCCCCGAACGTGCTGAACGGCGACGACGTCGCGGCCATGGCCGAGGGTGCGATCGTCTTCGCGCTCGCGAACCCGGACCCCGAGGTCGACCCCTCGATCGCCCGTGAGACGGCGGCAGTTGTGGCCACCGGCCGCTCCGACTTCCCGAACCAGATCAACAACGTGCTGGTCTTCCCGGGCGTCTTCCGCGGTCTCCTCGACGCCCAGTCCCGCACCGTGAACACGGACATGATGCTGGCCGCCGCGACCGCGCTCGCCGACGTGGTGACCGAGGGCGAACTGAACCCGAACTACATCATCCCGTCGGTGTTCAACGACAAGGTGGCCGGCGCCGTCGCGGGTGCCGTCCGCAACGCGGCCAAGGCGGCCGGAGCCTCCGCGAACGGGCTGTGACGGGCCCCACGTCCGCCTGACACCCGGCGCGTCGCGGGATGCGGGGCCGACGGGGCCGCTCTAGGGTTGCGGGGATGCCCGCGGCGGCACCGCGGTCCGCATCCGCCGGCGGACGGAGCGTCACCGCGGCGTGACCGTGGCGCTTTTCGTGTGACCCTGGCGGGTGCCGGATTGGCTTTCCCGCCGCTGGTGGGGGCAGGATGCGTAACCGGGCGAGAGGGTCTGACGTCAGACCCGGGTCCGGGGACTGTCCTAGGGCCCTGGCAGCATCGGCTTCGATCTCACGCCTCAAAGGCAAGTTGAACACGGGAGTACAACATGAACCGCAGTGAGCTGGTGGCCGCTCTGTCCGAGCGTGCCGAGGTGACCCGCAAGGACGCCGACGCCGTTCTGGCCGCCCTCGCCGAGACCATCGGCGAGGTCGTCGCCAAGGGCGACGAGAAGGTCACCATCCCCGGCTTCCTGACCTTCGAGCGCACCCACCGTGCCGCTCGCACCGCGCGCAACCCGCAGACCGGCGACCCCATCCAGATCCCGGCCGGCTACAGCGTGAAGGTCTCCGCGGGCTCCAAGCTCAAGGAAGCCGCCAAGGGCAAGTAGGTCCTGGTCGGCCTCCGGCCGGGCGTAGTGCGCCGTGAGGCGTCCTCATACGCAGAAGGGCGGCCACCCCCTCGGGGTGGCCGCCCTTTGGCGTTCCTGCGTGCTTCTGGAGCGTCAGACGAGCGCGCCGTTCGGCAGCTCGACCTTGGCGCCGAGCTCCACGAGCTTCTCCATGAAGTTCTCGTAGCCGCGGTTGATCAGGTCGATGCCGTGGACGCGCGAGGTGCCCTCGGCCGCCAGGGCCGCGATCAGGTACGAGAAGCCGCCGCGCAGGTCGGGGATGACCAGGTCGGCGCCCTGCAGCTTGGTCGGTCCCGAGACGACCGCCGAGTGCAGGAAGTTGCGCTGGCCGAAGCGGCAGGCCGAGCCGCCCAGGCACTCGCGGTACAGCTGGATGTGAGCACCCATCTGGTTCAGCGCGGAGGTGAAGCCCAGCCGGGACTCGTACACCGTCTCGTGGACGATCGACAGGCCGGCGGCCTGCGTCAGGGCGACCACCAGCGGCTGCTGCCAGTCGGTCTGGAAGCCGGGGTGCACGTCCGTCTCCAGCGCGATCGCGTTCAGCGGGCCGCCCGGGTGCCAGAAGCGGATGCCGTGGTCGTCGATCTCGAAGGCGCCGCCGACCTTCCGGTACGTGTTCAGGAAGGTCATCATCGAGCGCTGCTGGGCGCCGCGCACGTAGATGTTGCCGCCGGTCGCCAGCGCCGCGGACGCCCAGGAGGCCGCCTCCAGGCGGTCCGGGAGCGCCTTGTGGTTGTAGCCGCGCAGCTTGTCGACACCGGTGATCCGGATGGTCCGGTCGGTGTCCATGGAGATGATCGCGCCCATCTTCTGCAGGACGCAGATCAGGTCCTCGATCTCGGGCTCCACGGCGGCGTTCGACAGCTCGGTCACGCCCTCGGCGAGCACGGCCGTCAGCAGCACCTGCTCGGTCGAGCCGACCGAGGGGTACGGCAGGCGGATCTTGCAGCCGCGCAGCCGCTGCGGGGCCTCCAGGTACTGACCGTCCTCGCGCTTCTCGATGGTCGCGCCGAACTGGCGCAGCACGTCGAAGTGGAAGTCGATCGGCCGGCCGCCGATGTCGCAGCCGCCGAGGCCCGGGATGAAGGCGTGGCCGAGGCGGTGCAGCAGGGGGCCGCAGAAGAGGATCGGGATGCGCGAGGAGCCCGCGTGCGCGTCGATGTCGGCGACGTTCGCGCTCTCGACGTGGGTGGGGTCCAGGACCAGCTCGCCCGGCTCGTCGCCCGGGCGGACCGTCACGCCGTGCAGCTGGAGCAGGCCGCGGACCACGCGGACGTCACGGATGTCCGGGACGTTGCGCAGACGGCTGGGTTCGCTGCCGAGCAGAGCGGCGACCATGGCCTTCGGCACGAGGTTCTTCGCGCCGCGGACCCGGATCTCGCCCTCGAGCGGGGTGCCGCCGTGGACAACAAGGACATCGTCTGTGCCGGTCATGAATCTCGCGTTCCGAGAGAGGTGGGCAGGGGGCCAGAGAAAAGGGTAAGGGGCAGACTCCCCGGATCCGTATGCCCGACGGGCCCCCGGGAATGTCATGAATTGGCCACAGCACCCTCCGTGCCCGCCGCATGGCGGAGGGTTGCGTTCCGGATCCCCTTCCGTATCCCGCTCCGCGGTGCGCGCCCCGCGCTGCCGCGATGCGCCCGAAGTGCGGTGCCGTCCGATCCGTCGCCCGCTCCCCCTTCAGGGCGAATATGCGGGATCATGTCCGCATGACCGAGGTGTCCTCGCTCACAGGGCGACTGCTCGTCGCCACTCCCGCACTGGCGGACCCGAACTTCGACCGCGCGGTGGTGCTCCTCCTCGACCACGACGAGGAGGGCTCGCTCGGCGTGGTCCTGAACCGGCCCACCCCCGTCGGCGTCCGTGACGTCCTGCTGCCCTGGGCGGGCCTGGCCGGGGAACCGGGCGTGGTCTTCCAGGGGGGTCCCGTCTCGCTCGACTCCGCGCTCGGGATCGCCGTCATACCGGGCGACGAGGGCCCGCTCGGCTGGCGCCGGGTGTACGGCGCGATCGGCCTGGTCGACCTGGAGGCCCCGCCCGAGCTGCTGGCCAGCGCCCTCGGGTCCCTGCGGATCTTCGCCGGCTACGCGGGCTGGGGTCCGGGCCAGCTGGAGGCCGAGCTGATCGAGGGCGCCTGGTACGTGGTGGAGTCCGAGCCCGGGGACGTGTCCTCGCCCGATCCGGAACGGCTCTGGAGGTCGGTGCTGCGCAGGCAGCGCA
Source organism: Streptomyces sp. NPDC101118 (assembly GCF_044759445.1). Lineage (NCBI taxonomy): Bacteria > Bacillati > Actinomycetota > Actinomycetes > Kitasatosporales > Streptomycetaceae > Streptomyces > Streptomyces sp. NPDC101118. The sequence continues at coordinate 70,516 of NZ_JBIVZG010000016.1, forward strand.
GCGAACTGGCGATGGTCGCCACCTACCCGGACGACCCGACCCTGAACTGAGGCGGCGCCGGAGTCCCCGCGGTCGCGGGCCCGGCGCGCGAGGTCCGGGGCCCGCCGCGTGCCGCCCTGGTCCCGGCGCCGGCCGCCCCGGGCCCGGCCTCCGTGGTCGTGGGCGGGGTGCCCGTGGATGTGGGCGGGGCGTCTGTGGCCGTGGGCGGGGCGTCCGTGGACATGGGCGGGGTGCCCGTGGTCGTGGGTCCGGCGCACGCGGTCGTGGGCCGGGCGGACCACCCCCGCCCGGGCGTGCTCCTCGTGGCGCCGCGCGGCCCAGTACCCTAGCGGCATGAGCACTCTTGAGCCCGAGCGCGGGACTGGCACGGGGACCCTCGTAGAGCCGACGCCGCAGGTTTCCCACGGCGACGGCGACCACGAGCGCTTCGCCCACTACGTCCAGAAGGACAAGATCATGGCGAGCGCCCTCGACGGGACCCCCGTCGTGGCGCTCTGCGGCAAGGTCTGGGTGCCGGGCCGCGACCCGAAGAAGTACCCCGTCTGCCCCATGTGCAAGGAGATCTACGACTCCATGGGCGCCGGCGGCGACAAGGACAAGGGCGGCAAGGACAAGTAGTCCCTGCCGCGGCCGGAAGGCCCCCGGGGTGTGCGTGCCGCGCCTCCCGGGGGCCTTTCGCATGCCGGTAGGGTCCCCCGCGTAAGCACTCCGTGAAACAGCCGTTGCGCAGGGTGCAACGGCATGCGGGTACCTCCCGGCGTCGGACCGGGAGCGACCGCCCCGACCGCGAAGGGCCGACGCATGGACCTCATCCCGGCACCCGTCCGCTGCCACGTCGACGACGGCGCCCCCGGACACACGCTCGACGCGACCACCACCCTCACCGCCGGCCCCGGCGCGGAGGCGACCGCCCGCTGGCTGCGCGGTGAACTCGGCGCGGCCACCGGGCTCCCCTTCCCGCCCGGCAGCGGCCGCTCCGGCATCCGGCTGCTGACCGACGGCCGCGTCCGTGCCGAGCTGGGCGAGGAGGGCTACCGGCTCACCGTCGGCCCGGGCGGCACCGCCGTCGTCGGCGGCGGCCCCGCGGGCGTCTTCTGGGGCGCCCAGACGCTGCGTCAGCTGCTCGGCCCCGACGCCTTCCGCCGCGCCCCGCTGCCGGGCCGCGTCTGGCGGCTGCCGCACGCGCGGATCGAGGACCGGCCGCGCTTCGGCTGGCGCGGCATGATGCTCGACGTCGCCCGCCACTTCCTGCCCAAGGACGCCGTCCTGCGGTACGTCGACCTGCTCGCCGCCCACAAGCTGAACGTGCTGCACCTGCACCTGACCGACGACCAGGGCTGGCGCGTCGAGATCCTGCGCCACCCCCGCCTCACCGAGGTCGGCGCCTGGCGCCCCCGCACCCGCCGGGGCCACCGGGCCTCCCCGCTGTGGGACGACACCCCGCACGGCGGCTTCTACACCCAGGACGACGTCCGCGAGATCGTGGCCTACGCCGCCGCCCGGCACGTACGGGTGGTCCCCGAGATCGACGTACCCGGCCACTCGCAGGCCGCCATCGCCGCGTACCCCTGGCTCGGCAACACCGACGCGGCCGACACCGCGGCCCTCGGCGTGTGGGACGACTGGGGCATCAGCGAGAACGTCCTCGCCCCCACGGACGAGGTGCTGCGCTTCTACGAGGGCGTGTTCGAGGAACTGCTGGCGCTCTTCCCCGCGGAGACCTCGCCGTTCGTGCACGTCGGCGGTGACGAGTGCCCCAAGGAGCAGTGGCGCCGCTCGCCCGCCGCCCAGGCGCGGATCCGCGAACTCGGCCTGGCCGACGAGGACGAGCTCCAGTCCTGGTTCATCCGGCACTTCGACCGCTGGCTCGCCGACCGCGGCCGACGGCTCATCGGCTGGGACGAGATCCTGGAGGGCGGGCTCGCGGACGGCGCGGCGGTCTCCTCCTGGCGCGGCTACGCGGGCGGCATCGCGGCCGCAGGGGCCGGGCACGACGTGGTGATGTGCCCCGAACAGCAGGTCTACCTGGACCACCGTCAGGACGGCGGCCCCGACGAGCCCGTGCCCATCGGCTACGTGCGGACGCTGGAGGACGTGTACCGCTTCGAGCCGGTGCCGCCCCAACTCGACGCGGCCGCCGCCGCGCACGTGCTGGGCGCGCAGGCCAACGTGTGGACCGAGGTGATGGAGGACCAGGGCCGGGTCGACTACCAGGTCTTCCCGCGGCTGGTCGCCTTCGCCGAGGTCGTGTGGTCGGCGCTGCCCGGGCCCGCGGACCGCGACTGGCCCGGCTTCCGCGACCGGATGACCGGGCACTTCCGGCGCCTTGACGCGCTGGGCGTCCACTACCGGCCGCCCGGCGGGCCGTTGCCGTGGCAGCGGCGTCCGGGAGTGCTGGGACGCCCGGTCGAGGGGCCGCCCCCGAACGTGTGAGGAGGCGGGTGGGGTGACCGGGGTGCGCGGCGGGCGCGGGACGGCGCGCGCCGGCTCCCGGACGCGGGGGGCGCCGCCGGGGGCGGCGGGGGCGTGCGGGGCCCGGTTCGCGGCGGGTGCGGGGGCGCGGACGGGCGGACCGGGGGCAATCGGAAGTCTGTGCCCAAGCAGTGCCAAATCGGGCGAACTGCCTTGTCGGGGGTGAACGGTCACCGGCGGACCCTCGCGTCGACCGGCTTGGAAGATGTGCCAGAGTTGCCACGTCCCGGCAGTGAAGACGTACCGTACGGCGGACAGCTGTGAGCGCCGGGACATCGGGAAGGGGCAGCTGGGTTGACCACGCACGCACCGCAGACGGCGCAGTCCGTGATGCTGCCGTCCTCGCTCGACGAGGCCGTGGCGGCGCTCGCCGCCATGCCCGCCGCCGTGCCCGTCGCCGGGGGCACGGACCTGATGGCCGCGGTCAACTCCGGACTGCTCCGGCCCGCCGGCCTGGTCGGCCTCGGCCGCATCAGCGAGATCCGCGGCTGGCAGTACCAGGACGGCCACGCCCTGCTCGGCGCCTGCCTCACGCACGCCCGCATGGGACGCCCCGACTTCGCCGCGCTGATCCCGGCCCTGGCCGCGGCCGCGCGCGCCGCCGGACCGCCGCAGATCCGCAACGCCGGCACCCTCGGCGGCAACATCGCCACGGCCGCGCCCACCGGCGACACCCTGCCGGTGCTGGCCGCGCTGGAGGCCGAGCTGCTGATCGCCGGGCCCGGTGGCGCCCAGCGCGAGATCCCGGTCTCCCACCTGCTCGCGGGCCGCGAGATGCTGCACCCCGGCGAGCTGATCGGCTTCGTCCGCGTGCCGCTGCTGCACGCCCCGCAGGTGTTCCTCAAGGCCACCGGCCGGACCGGCCCCGGGCGCGCGGTCGCCTCGGTGGGCCTGGTGCTCGACCCGGCGCGGCGCGGGGTGCGCTGCGCGATCGGCGCCGTGGCCCCGATGCCGCTGCGGCCGCTGGAGGCCGAGCGGTGGGTGGCCTCGCTGATCGACTGGGACAACGGCCGCGCGCTGGCCCCGGAGGCGCTGGAGGCCTTCGGCGAGTACGTCGCCATGGCATGCGTACCGGACCAGTCGCCTGAGCCCGCCTCACCGGCGGTGCTGCAACTGCGTCGGACGGTGGCCGTACTGGCCCGGAGGGCACTGGGGAGGGCGCTGACCTCATGAGTGGGAACGACAACGTGACGGGGTCCGCGCAGGGCTCCTGGGGCTGGCAGCCGGTGCCGCACGGCGGCGACTACGACGCGGACGCCACGGCCTTCGTGAAGCTGCCGGACGAGATGCTGGGCGGCGCGGGCACGGGCGAGCCGCTGGAGGCTCCCGGGCACGGGTACGTGCCTCCGGTGATCGTGACCTCGGGCGCCGGTACGGATCCGGCCGCCACGGGGACCTGGTCGATCCCGGTCGACTGGCAGGGCGACGCCGGCACGGGTGGCGTTGCCGTGACCGGTGCCGGTGCTGCCGGGGGCGTGGCGGATGGTGCCGCGGGCCTCGCCGGTGCCGGTGCGGACCAGGCCGGTTCTGATGCGGGTGGCGCGTGGGGCACGGGCGGCGCGGAGCCGTCGGGTGCCTGGAACGCGGTGCCGTCCGCGGAGTGGCCCGAGGCGGGCGCGGGTGCCGTGGGCGCCATGGGTGCCGTGGGTGCCGGGCAGGCGGACGCGGGTTCCGCGGGTGCCGGGGCCTGGGGCGCGGTGCCGGCCGCCGACTGGCCCGAGGCGGGCGGGCTCGCGCACGGCGACACCGCCGAGTGGCGGTTCCCCGACGCCGACGGAACCTCCGGCGGGGCCGCGCTGACCGGCCAGTGGTCGATCCCGGTGGCCCGGGGCGACCTGCCCGAGGAATCGGGGGAGTACACGCGTTCCACCCTGGCCCCCGAGTGGGCGCACCAGGCTCCGGCGACCCTGCCGGGCGGTGCCGCCGCGCCCTGGGCGGAGCAGTTGCAGCAGTGGCCGGTGCCGTCCGCCGAGGCGGTCGCCGAAGCCGCTGCCGAGCACACCGAGGGCTCGGGCACCGCGTTCGACGGGGTGCGGGGCTACGTGGCTCCCCCCGCCGACTACACGGGCACCGCGGTACGGGTGCCCTACGCGGGCGCCGACGACTCCGACGCTGGTGCGGGGGCCGGTGCGGCCGACGCGTACGCGGGGGACGCGGGGCACGGGGCCGAGCTGTTCGGGACGGACGGGCGCGGTGTGGCCCTGGGCCACGGCGGTGCCGGGCACGGTGTCGCCGGTGCGGGGCACGGCGTGGCCGCCGACGACGCGGCCGGAGCGGTCGCCGGCGGGGCTGCCGCCGGGCCCCGCGTGGCCTCGTGGGGTTCCGACGCCGCCGGGCAGGTGCCCGGTGGGCACCCGGAGGGCGCCGTCGCCGCCGATCTGCTGACCGGCCTGGAGGCCCAGCGCGACTACCCGGCGGGTGCCGGCCACGTGCGCGCGCCCGCCGGCGACGACGCGGCGCGGGAGCGCGCCGGGCGGGCCGGGGTGCGGGAGGCCGCGCCCGCGCACGCCGCGAGCGGTGCCGCCGTACCGGCCGTACCCGCTGGACTCCCCGAGGGCTTCGAAGCCGCCGGGGACCAGGACACCGCTGCCGGGCGCGCCCCGCTCACTGCCGGGGCCCCGGGCCTGCCGGACCACGGTCCCGCGGGCCACGAGGGCGCCGGCCAGGGCGGGCCCGCGCACGGCACGCCGCCGCACGGCACCTCCGCGTACGGGCTGCCGGACCACGGGACGCCCGCGCACGGCACCCCCGCGTACGGCACGCCGACGACGTACGGGCTGCCCGACCAGGGGTTCCCTGCCCAGGGCACACCGCCGCACGGCACGCCGGCCCCCGGCACGCCGCCGCACGGCACCCCCCTCCACCCCGGTGCGGCCGACGGCTTCCCCGCGGACGCCGAAGCGAACGCGGACGCCGTACGCGGCTCCGCCGGCCCGGACCACGCGGCGCGCGGCGGCCACCCCGCCCCGAAGCCCACCGCCGAACTCCCCCCGACCGCCCCGCGCGGCTCCCGCGCGCTGCGCCGCGGGCTCGGCACCGGCGTCCCCGCGGCGGCGCAGGCCGCGGCCGCGGCTCCGGCGGGCGACGAGCCCGTCCAGCACTCCGCGGCCCCGGACGACGAGGCCCGCGTACCCGGAGCGCGCGACGGCGCCCAGCAGACCGAGGCCCCCCGAACCGAGGCCGGCGAAGGCACGGACACCCCCGCGGCCGGCACCCCGGCCGACGCGGCGGACCCCGCGGCCGTGCCGTCACCGGAAGCGGCCGAGGCCCCCGAGCCCACGGACGGCGCGGACTCCCGCGCAGCCGAGCCACCCGCGGAAGCCGGAGACGGCACCCCGGAGCCCCGTACCGAGGCCCTCGCCGCGACCCCGGCCGCCCACCCCGAGGGCGCCGGTCCGGCCGACGCCCACCACGAGCACCCGCACGCCTCGTACGTGCTGCGCGTCAACGGCGCCGACCGGCCCGTCACCGGCGCCTGGATCGGCGAGTCGCTGCTCTACGTGCTGCGCGAGCGCCTCGGTCTGGCCGGCGCCAAGGACGGCTGCTCCCAGGGCGAGTGCGGCGCCTGCGCCGTGCAGGTCGACGGCCGCCTGGTCGCCTCCTGCCTGGTGCCCGCCGCCACCGCCGCGGGCAGCGAGGTCCGCACCGTCGAGGGCCTGGCCCAGAACGGCCGGCTCTCGGACGTGCAGCAGGCCCTGTGCCGGTCCGGCGCCGTCCAGTGCGGCTTCTGCGTCCCCGGCATGGCCATGACCATCCACGACCTGCTGGAGGGCAACCACGCCCCCAGCGAGCTGGAGACCCGGCAGGCGCTCTGCGGCAACCTCTGCCGCTGCTCCGGCTACCAGGGCGTGATCCAGGCGGTACGCGAGGTCGTCGCCGAACGCGAGGAGGCGGCCGCCGCGCACGCCGACCCCGCGCCCGAGGCCCGCATCCCGCACCAGGCGCCCCCCGGCGCCGGCGGCATCCACCACGACGGAGGCATGGCGTGACCAACGACGCGGCCACGGCGACCGCCGAAGCCACCGCCGCGGAGCAGCCCGCCCTGGGCCTCGGCGCCTCGGTGGCTTCCGCCGACACGCGTGCCAAGAGCGAGGGCACCTTCCCGTACGCGGCCGACCTCTGGGCGGAGGGCCTGCTGTGGGCCGCCGTGCTGCGCTCCCCGCACGCGCACGCCCGCATCCTGTCCGTCGACACGTCCGCCGCCCGCGAGATGCCCGGCGTCCGCGCCGTCGTCACGCACACCGACGTACCCGGCGCGACCACCCACGGCCGCCGCATCTCCGACCGGCCCGTCTTCGCCCACGACGTGGTACGTCACCACGGCGAGCCCATCGCCGCCGTCGCCGCCGACCACCCCGACACCGCGCGCCTGGCCGCCGCCGCGATCACCGTCGAGTACGAGCTTCTCGAACCGGTCACCGACCCCGAGCAGGCCTTCGGCGCCGAGCCCTTGCACCCCGACGGCAACCTGATCCGCCACATCCCGCTCCGCTACGGCGACCCGGACGTCACCGGCGAGATCGTGGTCGAGGGCCTGTACCGGATCGGCCGCCAGGACCCCGCGCCCATCGGCGCCGAGGCGGGACTCGCCGTACCGCGTCCCGACGGCGGCGTCGAGATCTACACCGCCTCCACCGACCCGCACACCGACCGCGACCTCGCCGCCGCCTGCCTCGGCCTCGAACCGGACCGGGTCAAGGTCGTCGTCACCGGCGTGCCCGGCGCCACCGGCGACCGCGAGGACGGCGGCTTCCAGCTGCCCCTCGCGCTGCTCGCCCTGCGCACCGGCTGCCCGGTCAAACTCGCGGCCACCCGCGAGGAGTCCTTCCTCGGCCACGCCCACCGCCACCCCACCCTGCTGCGCTACCGCCACCACGCGGACGCCGAGGGCCGCCTGGTCAAGGTCGAGGCGCAGATCCTGATGGACGCGGGCGCCTACGCGGACGCCTCGTCGGAATCGCTGGCCGCGGCCGTGGCCTTCGCCTGCGGCCCGTACGTCGTCCCGCACGCCTTCGTCGAGGGCTGGGCCGTACGCACCAACAACCCGCCCTCCGGCCACGTGCGCGGCGAGGGCGCGATGCAGGTGTGCGCGGCGTACGAGGGCCAGATGGACAAGCTCGCCGCCAAGCTGGGCCTGGACCCGGCCGAGCTGCGCATGCGCAACGTGATGGCCACCGGCGACCTGCTGCCCACCGGCCAGACCGTCACCTGCCCGGCGCCGGTCGCGGAACTGCTGCGCGCGGTGCGCGACTTCGAGCTGCCCGGCCTGCCGAAGGACGAGCCCGAGGACGAGTGGCTGCTGCCCGGCGGGCCGGAGGGCGCGGGCGAGCCCGGCGCCGTACGCCGCGGGGTCGGCTACGCCCTCGGCATGGTCCACATGCTCGGCGCCGAGGGCACCGACGAGGTGTCCACCGCGACGGTCAAGGTCCACGACGGCACCGCCACGGTCATCTGCGCCGCGGTCGAGACCGGCCAGGGCTTCGCCACGCTGGCCCGCCAGATCGTCCAGGAGGTCCTGGGCATCGAGCACGTGGCCGTGGCGCCGGCCGACACCGACCAGCCCCCGGCCGGGCCGGCCACGCACGGCCGGCACACCTGGGTGTCGGGCGGCGCGGTCGAACGGGCCGCGAAGATGGTCCGTACCCAGCTGCTCCAGCCCATGGCGCACAAGCTGGGCATGTCGACCGAGCTGCTCCAGATCCAGGACGGCAAGATCACCTCGTACGACGGCGCCTTCACCACGACCGTCACCGAGGCCATGGCGGGCAAGGAGCTCTGGGCGACCGCCCAGTGCCGCCCGCACCCCACCGAGCCGCTCGACGAGTCGGGGCAGGGCGACGCCTTCGTCGGCCTCGCCTTCTGCGCGATCCGCGCGGTCGTGGACGTCGACATCGAGCTGGGCGCGGTCCGGGTGGTCGAACTGGCCGTGGCCCAGGACGTCGGCCGGGTCCTCAACCCCCGCCAGCTGGCCGCCCGCATCGAGGCCGGCGTCACGCAGGGGCTGGGCGCGGCGCTCACCGAGAACCTGCGCACCGGCGGCGGTCTGGTCCGCCACCCGGACCTGACGGGCTACGCCCTGCCCACCGCGCTGGACGCCCCGGACATCCGCATCGTCAAGCTGGTGGAGGAGCGGGACGTGGTCGCGCCCTTCGGTGCGAAGGCGGCGAGCGCGGTGCCCGTGGTGACCTCCCCGGCGGCGGTCGCGTCGGCGGTACGGGCGGCCACCGGCCGGCCGGTCAACCGCCTCCCGATCCGCCCCCAGGCGGCGGTGGTCCAGCCGGCGACGACAGCCGGCTGAAGCCAACTGGTGCCCGTGTGACGTGCATTGCACCTCCATTGCACGTGCAACCCGGAGTTTGGTCTGTCGGTCCTGCTCGCTAGAGTGATCTCCCGTCCGCGTGCGAACGGATGCGAACGGGGCCGGGGCACACGCGGGTGACACACGGGGAGGGCCAACGTGGCGGTGGACGACGGAGCGGGCTCCTTCGGCCTGCTCGCGGGCGGGGTCTTGGCGGGCGGTCTCGCGGGCGCGGTTGCCGCGCAGGCGAAGGCCATGTCCGTCGAGGTCGAGTCGATGCAGAAGTTCAAGACGCGCGTCGACGAGCTGCTGACCAAGCTGGAGGGCTCCCAGGCGGCGCCCAAGGCGATCGCCGACGGCACGCTGCCGTCGGGCGACCTGGGCAAGGGCTTCCACGAGGCCGACGGGCTGTACGGCGCGTACAACAAGGTCCACGGCGAGCTGACCAGCCTCTCGAAGGCGCTGGCCGGCCAGATAGAGGCGCTGAGCATCGCGGTCGAGGGCTCCCGCGTGGGCTACGAGAACGTCGACGAGGACATCAAGCAGCGCATGCGCCGCCTGCACGCGGACGCGGAGAAGCGGTACGACCGGAGCCGCGACCCGGCGGCCAAGGAGCGCGAGGGCGCGCACGCCGAGGCTCCGCAGACGGGCGATGACGGCGGCTCGAAGGAGGGCTCCTTCTGATGGCGACGAACTTCGAGGGCCACTCGCACGACGCGCTGCTGGCCATGCTCGCCTCGGCGGACGCGGCGACGGCCAAGAGCCTGGGCACGCAGCTGACCGAGGCCGCCAAGACCATCAAGGAGATCGGCGAAGACCTCAAGGCCCATGCCCCGAAGGTGGCGTGGGAGGGCGAGGGCGGCGACGCGTTCCGCGAGTGGGTCAACGCCACAGGCAACGCGACGCTCCGGCTGGGCGAGTACAGCGCCACGGGCGGCACCTGGATGACCAACGCGGCCCAGACGATCGTCGAGGTCAAGGCCAACATGCCGCAGCGCGACAAGGCCGCGGCGGCCAACCTGGAGGCGGCCAACGACGCCCCGAACGACCCGGACTCGGACCAGATCGCCCGCGACGCCCGCACGAAGCTGAACGGCGACCACGCGACGGCGGTCCAGCAGATGACGAAGCTGGCGCAGTCGTACGAGGCGTCGTCGCTGGAGATGAACAGGGCGGAGCCGCCCACGTTCCCGCCGCCGCCGGACCGTTTCGTACCGACTGACTCTCGTGGCTTCCAAGAGGTCCAGCGGCCTGGCGGCTCGTACGGGGGCGGGACCGGTGGCAATGGTGGCACGGGAGGCTCCGGCTACGTACCGCCGAAGAACGACGGTGGCGGCGACACGCCCCCGCCGCCGGTGCCGGAGTCCCCGACCCCGTCTCCGCAGCCGAACGCTCCGACTCCCGTGACCCCGGACGCCCGTACCCCCGTGATCCCGGATCGAGACAACGATCCGCGACTCGACAGCGTGGCCCCGCCGATCGAGCGGAAGGCTCCGCCGGTCACGACGCTGCCGCCCGTGGTCAATCCGCCCAACGGGGGCGGTCCCCTGCCGAACGTACCCACGCCCCCGCCGCTGGTACTGCCCCCGAACGGGATCAAGCCCGGTGGCGGCGGCCCCGGCCTCCCGCCCGGCGGGGGAATCCGGCAGACCCCGCCCCCGGTCATGGGTGGCGGCCCGGGCGGCCCCGGCGGCCGCTTCGGTGGACCGGGGCTGACTCCCGGACCCAGGGACCCGGGCATCATGGGCGGCCGTCAGGTGCCGGTCAGCAGGACGCCGGCCGCCGGCATTCCGCGTGGCACGGTCATCGGTGAGACGGGCGGCGGCCAGACCGGGCGTTCCCCGGGAGGCTTCATGGGGGGTGCCGGCGGGCACGGCGGCGGGCAGGGTGCCTCACCTGTCGGGCGTCGGCTCGCCAGTGAGCCCGGTGGCGTCTACGGGCGCCAGCAGGCGGCCGGTTCGGCCAGCGGCCGTCCGTTCACCCAGGGCGGCTCCGGTCTCGTACGAGGCCAGTCCAACGGACAGCCGGACGAGCGGGAGGAGCGTCGGGGGCACCGTCCCGACTACCTTGCCGAGGACGAAGAGACCTGGCAGTCGGGCAACCGCCGCGTTGTCCCGCCGGTGATCGACTGAGCGAACGGAACCTGCACGTGATGCGCATGCGTAGAGCTACGTCAGCCCTGGTGGGCCTGCTGCTGGCCGGGGTCGTCGCCACTCCGGCACATGCGGACACGGTTCGCTCCGATCAATGGCATCTCGATTCCATGCGGGCTGATGAGATGTGGAAGGTCAGTACCGGCAAGGGAGTCATCGTCGCTGTGATCGACAGCGGCGTCGGCCATGTACCGGAGCTGGAGGGGCAGGTTCTCCCCGGCAAGGACTTTTCCAAGGCCAAAGGCGACGAGCGCGTCGACTACTTGCATCACGGTACGGGCATGAGCTCCACCATCGCCGGCACGGGCAAGGGCCACGGAGGCGATGGCGTGTACGGCCTGGCGCCCGGCGCCAAGATCCTTCCCCTGCGTGTGTCGCAGGGCGGGGGTGGGCGTGGGGCGGGTGAGTCGTATTCCGAGGCCATTCGGTTCGCAGCCGATTCGGACGCGAAGATCCTGAACATTTCAATGTCGGGCGTCGACGAAGGCGAGCAGCTGCGCGATGCCGTGAAGTACGCCCTCACCAAGGGGAAGCTCATCTTCGCGGCGGTGGGCAACGAAGGCGACAAGGAGAACCGGATCGAGTATCCGGCTGGTACGCCCGGTGTGGTGGGCGTGGCGGCGGTCGACCGCAATGCCAACGCCACGAAGTGGTCCCAGCATGGCCCGCAGGTCGACCTGGCGGCTCCCGGCGACGGGATTGTTTCCGGATGCGACCGTGGCTCCCAGGTCTGTGAGCGCAAGGGAACCAGTGACGCAACGGCACTGGTTTCGGCCTCCGCCGCCCTCATCTGGTCCGCCCACCCCACCTGGACCAACAACCAGGTCCTCCGCGTCATGCTGAACACGGCCGGCAAGCCGAGCGACGGGAAGGAGCGCAGCGACTACATCGGCTACGGCGTCGTCCGCCCCCGCGTCGCCCTGACCGACCCCGGCGACCCGGGCCCCGCGGACGAATACCCGCTCCCCGACCTCGCCGCCGCCGAACCGAAGCCGCAGCAGGACCCCTCCAAGACCCGGGCTCCGCAGGCCAACGGCCCCGCCAACGCCACGCCGATCGACGACGGCTCCGGAGGCGACGAGCCGTACATCGCCCTCGGCATCGGCGCGGCCGTGCTGATCGGCGGGGCCGTCGCCGTGGTCGCCGTACGTTCCCGCCGCCGGAACCAGTAGGAAGCGAGACGCGACGTGTCCTTCGAGAAGGAATGGGCCTCCGCGCGCACCACCGCAGCCCACAGCACCAGCCCCACGGCCGACCTCAGCGTCGACCCGGACGCCCTCGGAGCCGTCGGCGGCGACGCGTACGACCTCTACCAGCGGCTCTCGCGCGACGGCGACCACGCCCGCCCGGCGACCTTCGACGCGTCGATCGCGCTCACGAACACGAACTTCCGGAGCGGTCCGGCCCTGCTGACCGTCCACGACCGCTGGAACACGCAGCTGCGCACGCTCCTCGACGCCTGCGCGAACGTCTCCAACCACCTGGACTACTCCGCGGCCTCGCACGCCAAGGAAGAGGCGGACATCACCGCCGCCCTGTCCGCATCCAAGATCAACGAGTACCTCAAGTAGGGCAACGACATGACCAGCGCGCTGACGTTCGCCGACATCTACACCCTCCAACTCGCCAAGCTGCACGACGCGGTGACCGACTGGGGCGCGATGGCCGGGAAGCTGGAGACCCTCTCCGGCGACGCGAGAAGCGGCATGCTGGCCAAGGCGAACGCGGCCGACTGGCGCGGGGTCAACGCCGACGTGACCAAGCCGTTCATCGGCAAGACGGCCAAGGAGTTCGGCGACGCCGCCGCGGCCGCCAAGGGCATCGGGACGATCCTCGGCCAGGGTTACGCGGCCTTCAAGCACGCCCAGGACCAGCTGAAGAAGATTGTCTCCACGGAGGCTCCCGCCCAGCAGCTCGTGGTCGACGTCGACTCGGGCAAGGTCAGGGCCGCCGACCCGCTGAGCAACCACCCCGAGGGCCGGCACGACCCCGACTACGACGACCTGGTCCGCAAGGAGGGCGCGGCCATCAAGGCCCTCCAGCGGCGCATCGACGCGATCGTGGAGACCTGCGACGACGCCGACCAGTCCATGGCCCGCGCGCTGCGGGCCAACATCACCGACGACGCCCACAACTTCAGCCCGCCGAAGTACGACAGCCTGGACGCCGAGGAGGCGCAGCGCGCGGCCGACCTCGCGAAGAAGGGGCGCGAGCTCACGCACGAGGAGCTGGTGCAGCTCAACGAGCTGCTGAGGGACAACCACGGCGCGCCGGCCTTCTCGACGCACTTCTACGAGACCCTCGGGCCGCGCAAGGCCCTGGAGCTCTTCGGGCAGTTGTCGACGGACACGTACGACTACACCGAGGTGAACGAGCAGCGGCTGAAGGACGTGCAGGAGCTCCAGCGCAACCTCGGCCTCAACCTGGCCACGGCGACGGACCCGGACCACAAGCCGCACCTGCCGGCGTCGTTCGGGCAGGAACTGCGGAAGCTGGGCACCGAGCGGATCATGCTGCACGAGTACGACCGCAGCGGCGCCTTCGGCTACCAGCTGCTGAGCGGCATCATGCGGTACGGCGACTACGACCCCCGCTTCCTGAACCCCATCGCGGAACACGCGGCCCAGCTGCACGCCGAGGACCCCTACCGGTGGGCGGACACGAAGCCGCTGGGCGGGTACCCGAAGAACATGTTCAACCCGTCCGGGCTGAACGGCGCCGGCTTCGACCCGATGACCGGCTTCCTGGAGGCGCTGGGGCACAGCCCGGAGGCGGCGAAGCAGTTCTTCTCGCCGGACAACCCGATGACCGCGTACAACGAGGACGGCACGGTCAAGGAGGGCAAGACGGCGGACCTGGGCAAGGACGCCGACGGCAAGCCGATCGGCAGCTACCTCGACTTCTTCGGGAACGACAAGTACAAGACCTTCCCGGACATCGAGATCTTTGACCCGGAAGAGGCGAAGAAGGCCCTCAAGTTCATGCCGGACGCGTTCGGCCACGCCCTTGAGGCGGCCACGCTGGGGCACGCGTGGGACGACCCGAACCCGAAGCTGCTGCGCGACGAGGGTTCGGCGCGGATCATGGAACTTGTTGCCGCGAAGTACGGCGGGGACGCGGGACTTCTGAAGGACCGGGAGATTCTGGCGGACAGCCTGGGCCGCATGACGGCGGGTTACATCGACGATGTGAATTGGGCGCTGGACGAGAACCGGGACCAGAGTGTCTTCACCCCCCAGTCCAAGGATGCACTGCACGCGAGGTTCGGCCGGGAAGGAGTGCGAGACCTGCTGAGCGCGTTGGGCCAGCATCCGGACGCCTACGCATCGGTCTCCGCAGCGGATCGGGTCTACTCGTCCAGCGTGCTGGAAACGACCGTGGGCCCGGACGGGTCCATCGACGAAGGACGTGCCCGCGCGACGATCCGTGCTACCGCCGAAGTACAGGGAATGCTCGACGAGTCCCGCGCCGGGCAACTCCGGGGCGAGGCGGAGGAGAAGCACAAGGAGTACGAGCGTGCTCAGGCGCAACGCGCGGCCTGGATCGAGTTCGGCACAGGAGCCGCCGTCGCTGCGGGTGTCGCCTTCCTCCCGGCTACGGCAGCGGCGGCCGGAGCCGCGGCGATCCTCGTCCCCCTGGCAGTCGACACCGGCAGCGGGGCCATCGAGCAGGTGGCCGGGCAGGTGATCGGCGACTGGTCGGACGAAGCGGTGGACAAGCACCAGGACGACATCGACGGAGAGACCCACACCAGCACCAAGACGATGTTCCAGGCGGGTGAGCGCAGCGCCGAGGCGCCGATGGAGCGCTTCATCGAGGCGCATAAGGTCGACCGGAACAGCAACTTCGGCAACGATCTGATCGAGTCCATGCGGGACGGCTACCAGACCGGAAACTCCCGTGCGGCCCAGCAGGGACACGAGGCGGAGACCGGCAAGTGAAGCAGGACATGAGGACGCGCACCCGGACGATCGGGCTGGGCATAGCCCTGACGGCGTTGGTCGTCTCCGGGTGCGGTACGTCGGACGAGGGCGAGCCGGAACCCTCGCGGCCGCAGAGCTTCTCCGCGACTCAGGTGTGCGGTGGGTCGGTCGTGCTGCCGTCATCGGCGAAGGCGCTGGAGCGCCTCACCGGCGCCGTTTCCTTCGTGCCGGGGAAGGAGAAGCAGGAGCTGGGAATTCCCGCTTCGGCACAGGTCCTCGAGGACGCGTACAAGGCCGGCTACAAGGTCCGTGACATGCCGGGTGCATACTGCGTCATCCGTGGTGACGTGCCGTCGGCCAAGCGCTATTCCACTGTGAAGCTGGAGTTCACGGCTTACAGCGAGAAGGCAGACCTCCCCGACTACGCCAAAGGCCGCCTCGAACATGGCAAGGGGACGATGACGGGACTGTACGGGTCCCGCACCTCGATCTCCTTCGACTGTGTCAGCTCCCGCGTCGGGTCCACACCAGCCATCCCCCTCCGCGTCAACGGGCGGATCACCGCATTCGCCGACCCCGAACCGCCCCACGCCGCCGAAGACCGCATGCTCATCCTCCACACGGCCTCCCTGAGCCTCGCCAAGGAGCTCGGGTGCCGGAACAACGGCGGGCTGCCGGACGCCGTGTCCGGGCTTCCCGAGCCGCTGCCGCCCCTCGACCGCGACGCATCTCCTTCTCCCTCCCGCTGACGGGAAAGACAAACGGCACGGCGCCCGGAACCGCAGGGTCCGGGCGCCGTGCCGTGTCGCGCCGTGCGCCGTACGGCGCGCAGAGACCGCGACCGGAATCGAACCGGCGTAAACCGCTTTGCAGGCGGTTCCCTCAACCACTCGGGCACGCGGTCGTGCTGTGGTGCTCCGACCGTATGCGCGGGCGCCGCCGGGCCGGAAGGGATCCGGCGGGGACGCAACGCGACTGCCACAGCGCGTTCACAGTCCCCGGTTCGGCGGGCCGCCGCGCTCGGCGGACCGGGGTCCTAGGGCCCGCGGACCAGACGGGATCCGCCTCATTGACCCCTTCCCGGACAGGGACGATTGCCAGGGTTGCCCCTTACCCTGAGGCGATGAGCGCCACCGAACCGCAGACCTCGTCGTCAGCGACCGCCGCCCCGCCGCCCGTGCCCGAGCCGCAGGGCGGTGTTCTGGGTTCCGCGCACCGGGCGCTCACCATCGGCATCGTCACCGTCGTGCTGCTGATCGCCTTCGAGGCCACGGCCGTCGGCACCGCGATGCCGGTCGCCGCCCGCGAGCTGGACGGCGTCGGGCTGTACGCCTTCGCCTTCTCCTCGTACTTCACCACCAGCCTCTTCGGCATGGTGCTGGCCGGGCAGTGGTGCGACCGCCAGGGCCCGCTGCGTTCGCTCACCACCGGCATCGGCGCCTTCGCCGCCGGCCTGGTGCTCTCCGGCACCGCGGGGGCCATGTGGCTGTTCGTCCTCGGGCGGGCCGTGCAGGGGCTGGGCGGCGGGCTGGTGATCGTCGCGCTGTACGTGGTGGTCAGCCGGGCCTACGACGAGCGGCTGCGGCCCGCGATCATGGCGGCCTTCGCCGCGAGCTGGGTGGTGCCGTCGATCGTCGGTCCGCTCGCCGCCGGCACGGTCACCGAGCACCTCGGCTGGCGCTGGGTGTTCGTCGGGATCCCGGTGCTGGTGGTCTTCCCGCTGCTGATCGCGCTGCCCGCGATACGCCGTACCGCGTCCGGTCCCGCGGACCCGGCCGCCCCGCCCGTCGCCTTCGACCGGCGCCGGATCAGGCTCGCCTTCGGGATCTCCGTGGGGGCCGGGCTGCTCCAGTACGCCGCCCAGGACCTCCGGTGGCTCTCGCTGCTGCCGGGTGCCGTGGGCGCCGCGCTGCTGGTGCCGGCCGTGCTCGGGCTGCTGCCGCGCGGCACCTACCGGGCGGCCCGCGGGCTGCCGGCCGTGGTGCTGCTGCGCGGGGTCGCGGCCGGGTCGTTCATCGCCGCCGAGTCGTTCATCCCGCTGATGCTGGTGACCCAGCGGGGGCTGAGCCCGACGCTGGCCGGGTTCTCGCTGGCCCCGGCCGGGCTGACCTGGGCGCTCGGGTCCTGGGTACAGGCGCGGCCGTGGGCAGAGAAGTACCGCGAGCGGCTGGTCGTCGGCGGGATGGCCGTGGTGGCGGTGTGCATCGCCGCCGTGCCGCTGGTGCTGATCGAGACGGTGCCGGTGTGGCTGCTGGCCGCCGTGTGGGGCCTGGCCTGCTTCGGTATGGGCCTGGTGATGGCGGCGGGCAGCGTGCTGCTGCTGAAGCTGTCGGCGCCGGAGGAGGCGGGGGCCAACTCGGCCGCCCTCCAGATCTCCGACGCCCTCGCGAACGTGGTGCTGCTGGCCGGCGGCGGCGCGGCCTTCGCCGCCCTGGGCGGCGGCTCGGTGGGCATGGCCCACGCCGCGGCCTCCTCCGACGCGGCC
Organism: Streptomyces sp. NPDC101118; assembly: GCF_044759445.1. NCBI lineage: Bacteria > Bacillati > Actinomycetota > Actinomycetes > Kitasatosporales > Streptomycetaceae > Streptomyces > Streptomyces sp. NPDC101118. The sequence continues at coordinate 87,847 of NZ_JBIVZG010000016.1, forward strand.
GCCTCCCACCCGGGGGCCTTCGCCGCGGTCTTCCTGCCGATCGCCTGCGTTGCCGCGGTCGGCGTCTGGGTGGCGTCCCGGCTTTCTCCGCGGGCGGAGGCTCCCGTTCAGGCGTAGCCGGGAGCCGGGGCTATCCGGTACCAGTTCGGTACCGCCCCTGGTACCGTTTTGGTATGGCTATGAACCTGCGTCTCCGTGACGACCAGCAAGAGGCCCTCAAGCTCCGTGCCGAGGAGGAGGGGCGCAGCATGCACGCCATAGTGCTGCTGGCGATCGACCGGTACCTGGAGCAGGAGGCCGATCGCGCCACTGTCAGCCGCCTCGGTGAGAAGTACGCCAAGGCGCACGCGGACCTGCTGAGGCGTCTGGGGGAGTGACGTGAAGTACCTGACGGTCCAGGAAGTCCTGGACCTGGCCGAGCTTGCCTGCGGCGGGCAGGAGGTGGCGGTGCGCGATCTGGGGCTGCTCAGCTCCGCCGTGCACCGGCCCCAGTCGCAGATGTTCGGCGTCGAGGCGTACACGGACCTGTTCGAGAAGGCCGGCGCCCTGCTGCAGTCGCTCGCGGTGAACCATCCGCTGGTCGACGGCAACAAGCGGATGGCCTGGATGTCGACGGTGGTGTTCCTCGACTTCAACGGGTTCGAGATGCTCGGCGTCGACCAGGACGCGGCCTACAAGCTGGTCATCGAGGTGGCGTCCGGCGTGCTCGACGACGTGGGCGAGATCTCGCGGCGTTTGCGCGGGCTGCACGACGACATGTGAGCCGGTCGGTCCGCCTGCCCCGGTGCCCCGCGCCGCCCGGCGCGGGGCACCGGTGCGTCCGGCCCGGCCCCCCGGCCCGGGCACTCGTATTCCCCCGCGCCCCCGGATGTGAGTCTCGCCGCACCCCCCGAGGTCACGGCCTCGTCTGCCCGCACGTGGGTCGGCGGCACCGGTAGGGTGGCCCGGTTGTCCTTACGTACGACCGCCCTTGAGCCCGCACGACGTGCCCGTCCCGCACGTGCCGGCGGGCCCGTCACCGCCCGTACGACCGCCCGTACGCCCGTCACTGCGCGTGCGACCGCCCGTACAGCCGAGAGCCCCGAACCGGAGACCGTGACTACTACCGCCTCCCACCACCTCTCACCCGCCTTTCCCGGCCGTGCCCCCTGGGGTACCGCCAGCAAGCTGCGTGCCTGGCAGCAGGGGGCGCTGGACAAGTACATCCAGACGCAGCCCCGCGACTTCCTCGCCGTCGCGACGCCCGGCGCCGGCAAGACGACCTTCGCGCTCACCCTCGCCTCGTGGCTGCTGCACCACCACGTCGTGCAGCAGGTGACCGTGGTCGCCCCCACCGAGCACCTGAAGAAGCAGTGGGCCGAGGCGGCCGCCCGGATAGGCATCCGGCTCGACCCGGAGTACTCCGCCGGACCGCTGAGCAAGGAGTACCACGGCGTCGCCGTCACCTACGCCGGTGTCGGCGTGCGCCCGATGCTCCACCGCAACCGCTGCGAGCAGCGCAAGACGCTCGTCATCCTCGACGAGATCCACCACGCCGGTGATTCGAAGTCCTGGGGCGAGGCCTGCCTGGAGGCGTTCGACCCGGCGACCCGCCGCCTCGCGCTCACCGGAACCCCTTTCCGTTCCGACACGAATCCCATTCCTTTCGTCACGTACGAGGAAGGGAATGACGGAATCAGGAGATCGTCCGCCGATTACACGTACGGATACGGGAACGCTCTCGGCGACGGGGTGGTTCGTCCCGTCATTTTCCTGTCCTACAGCGGAAACATGCGGTGGCGCACGAAGGCCGGCGACGAGATCGCGGCCCGCCTCGGCGAACCCATGACCAAGGACGCCATCTCGCAGGCCTGGCGCACCGCGCTCGACCCGCGCGGCGACTGGATGCCCAACGTCCTGCGCGCCGCCGACCAGCGGCTGACCGAGGTCCGCAAGGGCATCCCGGACGCCGGCGGTCTGGTCATCGCCTCCGACCAGGACTCGGCCCGCGCGTACGCCAAGCTGATCCGCGAGATCACCGGAACCAAGGCCACCCTCGTGCTCTCCGACGACGCCGGGGCGTCCAAGCACATCGACACCTTCAGCGGGAACGACGACCGCTGGATGGTCGCGGTCCGCATGGTGTCCGAGGGCGTCGACGTACCGCGCCTCGCCGTCGGCGTGTACGCGACGACGATTTCCACCCCGCTGTTCTTCGCCCAGGCCGTCGGGCGCTTCGTGCGCTCGCGCAGGCGCGGCGAGACCGCCTCCGTGTTTCTTCCGACGATTCCCTACCTCCTCGGCTTCGCCAACGAGATGGAGGTCGAGCGCGACCACGTGCTCGACAAGCCCAAGAAGGAGGGCGGGGAGGAGGACCCGTACGCCGAGTCCGAGAAGGAGATGGACGAGGCGAACAAGCAGCAGGACGAGGACACCGGCGAGCAGGACATGCTGCCCTTCGAGGCGCTGGAGTCCGACGCCGTCTTCGACCGCGTCCTCTACGACGGCGCCGAATTCGGCATGCAGGCCCACCCGGGCAGCGAGGAGGAGCAGGACTACCTCGGCATCCCGGGCCTGCTGGAGCCCGACCAGGTGCAGCTGCTGCTCCAGAAGCGGCAGGCCCGCCAGATCGCGCACAGCAAGCGCAGGCCCGACGCCGAGGCCGACCTGCTGGAGCTGCCGGCCGAGCGGCGTCCCGTCGTGTCGCACAAGGAACTGCTGGAGCTGCGCAAGTCGCTCAACACCATGGTCGGCGCGTACGTCCACCAGAGCGGCAAGCCGCACGGCGTGATCCACACCGAGCTGCGCCGGGTCTGCGGCGGCCCGCCGAGCGCGGAGGCCACCGCGGGACAGCTGCGCGAGCGCATCAAGAAGGTCCAGGAGTGGGCCACCCGGATGCGCTGATCCGGTTTCGTACGAAACGTGGACGAGGGCCCGTGCGGAGGAACGCACGGGCCCTCGCCGTTGACCGTGAAGTGCGGTCGACCATACCGATGGTAATGAAACGGTAAATCCCTTTCGGGTCGTATAAGGTCCCCGGTGTCAAAGGCCTTGGTCCCGAAACGGCGCAAATTGCTTGCTACCGCCCGGATTCTGGACGAGGGCTTCCGCTCAGCGGACCCGCTCGCTACATTTCCCCGCATTGAAACGCCCCGTGGCAGCGCCGCCGCGGAGCGCAGCCGGTGCTCATGGCCTTTATCCGGCGGCCTCTCCGTGCGTCGCCGATGGGACCGGCAGCGCTACCGCCCCGTGAGAGATCACCGCCGCTCACCACAGAGGGAGAGGCGTCGTGACCGCGGAAACCTCCCAGACTCTCGACAGAGGACTTCGAGTCCTCAAACTCCTTGCCGACACCGACCACGGTCTGACCGTCACCGAGCTCTCCAACCGGCTCGGCGTCAACCGCACCGTGGTCTACCGCCTCCTCGCCACGCTCGAACAGCACGCGCTGGTACGCCGTGACCTGGGCGGCCGCGCCCGCGTCGGGCTCGGCGTGCTGAGGCTGGGCCGTCAGGTCCACCCGCTCGTCCGCGAGGCCGCTCTGCCCGCGCTCCGCTCGCTCGCCGAGGACATAGGCGCCACCGCGCACCTGACCCTCGTGGACGGCACGGAGGCCCTCGCGGTCGCCGTGGTGGAGCCGACCTGGACCGACTACCACGTCGCCTACCGGGCCGGCTTCCGGCACCCGCTGGACCGCGGGGCCGCCGGACGCGCCATCCTGGCCGCCCGCCAGAACGCCCCCGACGACCCGGGGTACACGCTCACCCACGGCGAGCTCGAAGCCGGCGCCAGCGGCGCCGCAGCGCCCCTGGTCGGCATCACGGGCCTGGAGGGCAGCGTCGGCGTCGTCATGCTCGCCGACGCCGTGCCCGAGCGCGTGGGCCCGCGGGTCGTCGACGCGGCCCGCGAGGTCGCCGACGCCCTGCGCTGACGGCCCGCCCGCGTACGCACTCCCCCCACGCGCGTACGTGCACGACCGCCCCACCGGCTCCGGGCGCACAGCCGCCCGGAGCCGTCCCGAGCACCCGGCCCGCTAGATTGGCCGGGTGCTCTCACGCCTCACTCGTCTGCCCCGCCCCACCGCCCTCGGCATCTGTGCGGTCCCCGTGCTCGCGCTGCTCGCCGTGGCGGCCTTCGCCCCGCTGCCCTTCGCACTCGCGCGTCCGGGGCTGACGGCGGACGTCCTGGGCTCCCAGAACGGCAAGCCGGTCATCACCGTCACCGGCGCCCCGACCCGCAAGACCGAGGGCCAGCTCAGGATGACCACCATCCTCGCCACCGGCCCCTCCGTCGACGTGGGCCTCGGCGAGCTGGTCGGCAGCTGGTTCCGCACGGACCGGGCGGTACTGCCCAAGGAGGCGGTCTACCCCACGGGCGGAAACGACGAGGAGATCGAGCAGCACAACCTGGAGCAAATGCAGAAGTCCCAGGACGCCGCGACCGCAGCCGCCCTCGGCTACCTGAAGAAGGACCCGAAGACCGTCAAGGTCGACCTCTCCCTCGCCGACGTGGGCGGCCCCAGCGCCGGCCTGCTGTTCTCCCTCGGCATCGTCGACAAGATCGACGGCGACGGCAGCGGCGGCGACCTCACCGGCGGCCGCGTGGTCGCGGGTACCGGCACCATCACCGACACCGGCGAAGTGGGCGCGGTCGGCGGCGTGGCCCTGAAGACCCAGGCCGCCAAGCGCGACGGCGCGACCGTCTTCCTCGTACCGAAGGCGGAGTGCTCCGACGCCAAGGCCGAGCTGCCCGAAGGGCTGCGGCTGGTTCCGGTCACGACCCTGTCGGGTGCGGTGTCCGCCCTGAAGGCGCTGGAGAAGGGCGGCTCGGTCCCGAGCTGCTGACCGGCTCCGCGGCCACCACGGCGTACTCCGGGCCCATCGTCCGCCAGGACGGGAACACCAGCGGCGAGAGCGTCGCCAGCAGGTACGCGGCCCCGAACGCCAGCAGCGCGCCGGTCACCCCGGCCCCCTCGACCAGCAGTCCGGCCGCCAGACCGCCCAGCGGCATGGCCAGCTCGCACCCCGCCGTGGACACCCCCGCGACCCGGCTGCGCAGCTCCTCCGGGACCCGCTCGAAGACCATCGTGGTCAGGATCGGGTTGAGCATCCCGGCCCCCAGGCCCGCCAGCGCCATCGTCACCGCCAGCGGCGTCACCGTGTCGGTCGCCGCCGCCACCGCCCACCGGGTCGGCCCGCTCACCAGGAAGGCCGCGGCGAACACCGCCCGGCGCGGGAAGCGCTCGCCGACCGCCCCGTACAGCAGCGCGCCCAGCAGCGCGGCCCCGCCGAACAGGGCCACCAGCAGTCCCAGCTGCGCCGCCCCGCCCAGCTCCTGGCGCGCGTGCACCGGCAGCAGCACCGCGCTCCACGCCTGGTCCAGGCCGTTGGTGACCATGACCATCACGGTCACGCCGAGCAGCAGCCGGCTGCGGACGAGAAAGGCCCAGCCCTCGCGCAGCTCGGCACGGTACGACGCGAGGGAGACGGCCCCCGCAACGCGCCGCGGCTCGGCCGCCGGCACCCCGCGCACCCCGAAGGCGACCAGCGCGGCGGACACCAGGAACGTGCCCGCGTCCAGCAGCAGCACGGACTCCGCGCCCAGTACGGCGATCAGTACGCCGGCCAGCGCGGCGCCCAGCATCCGGGCGCCGCGCGAGACCCCGTCGTACAGGCTCGCGGCCCGGGTGACGGTGGTCCCGGCGTGCAGGGCGAGGTTCGGCAGCAGCACGCCGCGGGCGGTGAGCCCGGGGGTGTGCACCAGCCCGCCGACGGCCATCAGCGCGCACAGCGTCCAGAACTCCAGCAGCCCCGCGTGGTGGAGCAGCGGGATCGCCCCCACCGACGCTCCGCAGACCAGGTCGGACAGCACCGACACGCGGCGCCGGCCGATCCGGTCGATCACCGGGCCGCCGGCCAGGGCGGCCACCACGATGGGCAGGGTGGCGCAGAAGGCCACCACCCCGGCCCGCGCGGCGCTGCCGGTGGTCTGGAGCACGAACCACGGCACCCCGATCAGGGTGAGTGAACTGCCCGCTATGGAAACGGTGTTGGCGGCCAGCAGGGCCGTGAGCGGCCCCCTGCGGGAGGGGGCGTGCGGGTGCGCGGTACCGCTCATGCCGCGGGCGCGGCGTGCATGAGGCGGGTGCCGGCCCCGACCAGCGCCTCGCCGAGACGGTTCCGCAGGCCGTGGGCCCGGCCGGCCCGGCCCGCCTCGTGCGCCAGCTGCCAGTCGCGGGCCGCGGCGCGGAGCTCGGCGGCACGGGCGCAGTGCGCCTGGGTGTGGGTGTCGCTGAAGGTGTGCATGGCAGGACTCCTTCTGTGGGGTGTGGGTGCGCGGGCCGGGGCCCGGGCAGGGGAGGGCACGCCGCAGCCCGGGTGGGGGCGCGGGAGCCCGTACGCCGCGGTGGACGCGCGGCGGTGGGACACGGCGGGTCGAGCGCCGTGGGGGAGGGTCGCCGCCGTGCGGGCACGGCGGCGCCGCGGGCGGCGGGTCAAGTGCCGCCCGGTGTCAGGGTGTCGGGAAGGAGGAGCGGGCTAGTCGGCGGTGCCCTGGTCCTGGGTGCGGGGCAGGGCGTGCACGTGGAAGCGGACCATCCGGGCGTCCTCGGCCGGCTCGGTCCGGTCGTAACTGTTGATCACGTCGTGGAGCTTCCGGACCAGCTCGGCGGTCTCGGCGGCGGTCAGCCGCAGCGTGAAGTCGCTGAGGTCCGACGCCAGTTGCCATTCCTGCGGCCAGTCGTGCGAGTTCGCGATCCAGGTGCTCGCCTCCTGGGCGTGGATCGTCGCGACCTCGTGCCGGAACAGGTCCACCGCGCCCCGGACCTCGGGGTTGGGGTCGATGGCCACCGATTCCGGCAGCCGGGTGCCGTAGTGGGCGGACTTCCACCACCGCTCGCGGCCCTTGCCGTGCTCGGGTGCGTCCTCGACGAACCCGTACGCCGCGAGCTGGCGGAGGTGGTAGCTGGTGGCTCCGCTCGACTCGCCCAGCTGCTCGGCGAGTTGGGAGGCGGTGGCGGGGCCGTTGGACCGCAGCGCCTTCAGCAGGCGCATGCGCAGCGGGTGCGCGAGCCCCCGGAGGGTCCGGGCGTCCAGCTCGTGGACGGTCCGGTCGGGCCGGTCGGACGGGGCCTGTGCGGCCTCGGCGTCGGGCGCGGGGCCTTCGGGATTCTCGGGCATGGCACCACCTTAGAGTTGCAAAGAAGTCTGTGCAAGGGTTTCTTTGCAACTACTCCTTTGCATCTCTCGGAGACACCCCCGGCCGGTCCCTCCCGCTACTCCTCGGGGTCCTCCGCGGCCTGCTCGACGAGCGGGATGATGCGCAGTGGCACGGGGTTCTCCATCACGATCGCCGTGGACGCGCGCACGATCCCCTCGAAGCCCACGACCCGGTCGATCACCCGCTGGAGGTCGGCGTTGGAGCGCGCCACCAGCCGGCACAGCATGTCGCCGTGCCCCGTGGTCGTGTGGAGTTCCAGCACCTCGGGAACGGTGGCCAGGTGGGCCCGTACGTCCGCCCCCTGGCCCTGCTTGATCTCCAGCGTCGCGAAGGCGGTCACCGGGTAGCCGAGCGCCGCCGGGTCCACCTGCGGCCCGAAGCCGCGGATCACCCCGTTGGCCTGCAGGCGGTCGAGGCGGGCCTGCACGGTGCCGCGCGCGACCCCCAGGCGGCGCGAGGCCTCCAGTACGCCTATGCGCGGTTCGCGGGCGAGCAGCACGATGAGCCTGCCGTCGAGGCGGTCGATCCCCATGAGCCCTCCTGGGCTGGTCATCCTGTACAGAGCGCCCGCCGATCCTGCCACCACGCTGGTCATATTGCACAGCGAAACAAGAAACTATTGCGCAGCTTGTGGAACAGCGGGAATCTGCGCTCATGACTGAGACCCTGGATCACACCCCCGACACCGAGCGCGAGGCCGACCCCTTCCCGGTGAAGGGAATGGACGCGGTGGTGTTCGCCGTCGGCAACGCCAAGCAGGCCGCGCACTACTACTCCACGGCCTTCGGCATGAAGCTCGTGGCGTACTCCGGCCCGGAGAACGGCAGCCGCGAGACCGCGAGCTACGTCCTCACCAACGGCTCCGCCCGCTTCGTCCTGACCTCGGTCATCAAGCCGACGACCGACCACGGCCGCTTCATCGCGGAGCACGTCACCGAGCACGGTGACGGCGTCATCGACCTCGCCATCGAGGTGCCGGACGTCCGCGCCGCGTACAAGTACGCCGTCGAGCAGGGCGCGCGCGGCCTGGACGAGCCGTACGAGATCGCCGACGAGCACGGCACCGTCGTGCTGGCCGCGATCGCCACGTACGGCCAGACCCGCCACACGCTGGTCGAGCGCGCGAACTACACCGGCCCCTACCTGCCGGGCTACACCGCCGTCGACCCGCTGGTCGCGCCGCCGGCCAAGCGGACCTTCCAGGCGATCGACCACTGCGTCGGCAACGTCGAGCTGGGCCGCATGGACGAGTGGGTCGGCTTCTACAACAAGGTCATGGGCTTCACGAACATGAAGGAGTTCGTGGGCGACGACATCGCGACCGAGTACTCGGCGCTGATGTCCAAGGTGGTCGCGGACGGCACCAAGAAGGTGAAGTTCCCGATCAACGAGCCGGCGATCGCGAAGAAGAAGTCGCAGATCGACGAGTACCTGGAGTTCTACAACGGCCCGGGCGTCCAGCACATCGCCCTCGCCTCGAACGACATCGTCAACACCGTGCGCAGCATGCGCGCGGCCGGCGTCCAGTTCCTGAGCGTGCCGGACACGTACTACGACACGCTCGGCGAGTGGGTCGGCGACACCCGTGTGCCGATCGACGAGCTGCGCGAGCTGAAGATCCTCGCGGACCGGGACGAGGACGGCTACCTGCTGCAGATCTTCACCAAGCCGGTGCAGGACCGCCCGACCGTCTTCTTCGAGATCATCGAGCGGCACGGCTCGATGGGCTTCGGCAAGGGCAACTTCAAGGCCCTGTTCGAGGCGATCGAGCGGGAGCAGGAGAAGCGCGGCAACCTGTAGCCGTGCGGCGCTGTTCAGGTACCGGTCTGCCGTGCGGCGCTGTTCAGGTACCGGTCTGCCGTGCGGCGCGTGTCGGATACCGGCCCGCCGTAGCCAGTGGTGGGCCGGTACCCCCGCGCCCACCACGGGGGCTCCGCCCCCGCACCCCCGCGCCTCAATCGCCGGCGAGGCTTGATTTCCCCCCCGGCGCCTGATCCGTGGCCCCGGAGCGCAGTGCCCAGACCGCGGAGGCCGGAGCCCGGAGCCCAGTGCCCAGACCCCGGAGGCCGGAGCCCGGAGCCCAGTGCCCAGACCCCGGAGCCCGGAGCCCGGAGCCCAGTGCCCAGACCCCGGAGCCCGGAGCCCGGAGCTCGGAGCCCGGAGCCCGGAGCCCGGGGTGCCGAGGCGCGCGGCGCCGCCGTGATACCCAGCCTCGCCGGCGTTTGAGGCGCGGGGTCTGGGGCGGAGCCCCAGTTCGGGAAGGGGCGGGGTGGGGGAGAGCTTCGCCTCGGCCCGGCAGCGCCGGGCCGGCCGACCGGAGCCGCGGACCCGGGCGCTGGTGGGGGGCGCCCGGGACCCGCGGCTCCGGCTTCCGGCACCAGCACCGGCACCGGCAACCGCCAACGGGCAGGCGGCTCCCCGCCACCGCTACGGCTTCGGTGCAGCCCCCGCCCGCTTCGGCACGGTGCCGGCCGCCTCGCGCTCCGGCACCGCGGGAGCCCGCTTCGGCTCGGCGGGAGCCGGCTCCGGCTGGGCGGGAGCCCGCTTCGGCTCGGCGGCAGCCCGCGGGGCCCGCTTCGGCTCCGCAGGGGCCGCACGCTTCGGCCGAGCCGGATCCGGATCCGTACCCGTATCCGCACCCGCACCCGCACCCGCGTCCCCACCCGCAGCCGCCCCCACAGGCTTCGGCTTCGGCATCTCCGGCGGCACCCATGGAGTGACCGGCCGCACGTGCTCCGGCCCACCCGCCGCCGGCTGGCCGATGGCCTCCAGGGCCGACTTCGCCAGCGGCGCCCGTACCGGCGAGAACACCGGATTCGTCCGCAGCGCCTCCTGCAGGTGCCGCCGCGCCGCGGCCTCGTCGCCCAGCGCCCGCTCGATCTCCGCCCGGTGGTACGCGAACTCCGCGCTCCGCAGCCCGGGATCCGTGGCCTTCGTCGCGTACTCCAGCGCCGCCGCGTCGTCGCCCGTCCGGTGCAGCGCCCACCCCAGCGCGTCCGCCACCTGCACGCTCTTCGCCCGGCCCCACTCCGCCCGCAGCACCCGCACCGCCGCCGCCGGGTCGCCGTGGTCCGCCTCGAACAGGCCCAGCGTCACCGTCTCGTTCACCCCGTGCGCGGCCTCCCGCGCCACCAGCCCCCGCAGCACCGCGTACGGCTCCGCCGCCTCCTCCCGCTGCCCGGACGACTCCAGCAGCTCGCCCAGCTCCAGCGCGAAGCCCGCCTCGGGCACCTTCTCCAGCGCCTTCCGGTAGTCCGCGACCGCCTCGCCCGTACGCCCCAGCGCCGCCAGCACCCGCGCCCGGCCGCCCAGCGCCCGGGCCTGCGCCGGATCCGTGCGCAGCGCGGCCTCGTACCGCGACAGCGCCTCCGCCGTCTCGCCGCGCTCCCAGAACAGCTCGCCCGTCCGGTACAGCACGTACGCCTTCTCGGCGGGCGTCTTCGCCGCGCCCGAGGCCTGCTCCATCGCGGCCATCGCGTCCTCGCGCCAGCCGCGGTCCCGGTACACCTGGGCCGCCCGCAGGTACGCCGCCAGCCCCGGCCGCAGCGAGACCAGCTTCTCCATCGCCTTCTCGGCGGCCTTGTAGTCCCCGATCCCCGAGTACGCGTCCACCAGCACCGGGTACGCCGTCCACCGCCCGGGCGACTGCGCCCGGACCAGCTCGCCCCACCGCTTCCCCGTGGCGAAGTCCCGCCGGGCGTTGGCCAGGGCCCCCATCCCGACCATCGCCTCCAGGTTCCCCTTCCCCGCGGGCCGCAGCTCCAGGGACCGCTTCAGCGCCTGCTCCGCCCGCGGGAAGTCGCCCGAGTCCGCGGTGCGCCGCGCCTGCTCCAGGTACGCCGTGCCGAGCACCGCCCACGAGCCGTCGTCCCGCGGGTGGGCGCGCAGCCACCCCTCACGGTCGGTGATGAGCGTGCCCAGGTCAGCCGCGGCCGCCGGGGCGCCCATTCCCACGGCCGCCATGGCCCGCAGCTCGGCCCGGGGCGGGCGGTGGTCCACGGCGTCCGGCCGGGCGGGCCGGATCACGAGGGCACCGGCGATCAGCACCACCGCCGTGGCGGCGGTCAGCGCGGTCCTGCGCCGGCTGAAGGTCACGGGCGGTCGCTGGGATTCCTCTTCCATGCGCTCACTGTGCGTCAATATGAAGAGCTTTCCGGGGCTGTCCGAACCGGTTCGCCGCCGGGTTCACACCGATGGCCGCGGGTGCCAGGCTGAGGCCATGGACGATCTCCGCGCCGCTCTCACCGGCAGGCTCCTCGAAGGCCTCCCCGCCGAGGCCGTGCTCACCGACCCGGACGTCACCGCCTCCTACGCCACCGACATGGCCAGCTTCTGCGCCGCCGGCAGCCCCGCGGTGGTCGTCCTGCCGCGCACCGTCGAACAGGTCCAGCACGTGATGCGCACCGCCACCGCGCTGCGCGTCCCGGTCGTCCCGCAGGGCGCCCGCACCGGGCTCTCCGGCGCGGCCAACGCCTCCGACGGCTGCATCGTGCTCTCCCTGCTGAAGATGGACCGGATCCTGGAGATCAGCGCGGTCGACCGGATCGCCGTGGTCGAACCCGGCGTCGTCAACGCCGCGCTCTCCCGCGCGGTCGCCGGCCACGGACTGGCCTACCCGCCCGACCCCTCCAGCTGGGAGCAGTGCACCATCGGAGGCAACATCGGCACCGCCTCCGGCGGTCTGTGCTGCGTGAAGTACGGGGTCACCGCCGAGTACGTGCTCGGGCTCGACGTGGTGCTGGCCGACGGACGGCTGCTGCGCACGGGCCGCCGTACCGCCAAGGGAGTCGCGGGGTACGACCTCACCCGGCTCTTCGTCGGCTCCGAGGGCAGCCTCGGCGTCGTCGTACGGGCCGTGCTCGCCCTGAAGCCGGCCCCGCCCCGGCAGCTCGTGCTGGCCGCCGAGTTCCCGTCCGCGGCCGCCGCCTGCGCGGCGGTCTGCGCGGTGATGGAGCGCGGGCACACCCCCTCCCTGCTGGAGCTGATGGACCGTACGACCGTCCGGGCCGTCAACCGGCTCGGGAAGATGGGGCTCCCGGAGACCACCGAGGCGCTGCTGCTCGCCGCCTTCGACACCCCCGACCCGGCCGCCGACCTGGCCGCCGTGGGGGAGCTCTGCCTCGCGGCCGGGGCCACCCGGGTCGTCCCCGCCGAGGACGAGGCGGAGTCCGCCCTGCTGCTCCAGGCCCGCCGGCTCGCACTGACCGCGCTGGAGACCCTGCGCCCGGCCACGATGATCGACGACGTGTGCGTGCCCCGGTCCAAGCTGGCCGAGATGCTGGCCGGCACCACGGAGATCGGCCGGAAGTACGGGCTGACCATCGGCGTCTGCGCGCACGCCGGGGACGGCAACACCCACCCCGTGGTCTGCTTCGACCCGGCGGACGAGGACGAGGCGCGCCGGGCCCGCGAGTCCTTCGACGAGATCATGGCGCTGGGGCTCGCCCTGGGCGGGACCATCACCGGCGAACACGGCGTCGGGGTGCTGAAGAAGGAGTGGCTGGCGCGCGAACTGGGGCCGGTGGGCGTCGAGATGCAGCGCGCGGTGAAGCGGGCCTTCGACCCGCTGGGCCTGCTGAACCCCGGCAAGCTCTTCTGACCGGCCCTGCCGGTCCTGCCGACGCGGGCGGCCGGGCCGTTGCGCCCGCCTCGGCCGTCCCGGCCCTGCCGGCCGGTCACTCGCCCTCGGCGGACTCGTCCGACGGCCACGGGTCGCGCAGCCACAGGTCGTCCGCCGGGGTGGGCGCGAGCAGTTCGGCCAGCGCGTCGTCCAGGCCGAGCCGCTCGGACTCCGTACCCGGCGGGACCGCGCGCAGGGTGCGCTCCAGCCAGGCCGAGACGGACGTGGCCGGCGCCTCCAGGAGGGCGTCGCCGTCGGGGGAGCTGAGGGCCACGCAGATCACGTTGTGCGCGTCGACCTTGGTGGGCCAGATGCGCACGTCGCCGTGGCCGCAGGGCCGGAACACGCCCTCGACCAGCAGCTCGCGGGCGAAGGTCCAGTTGACCGGGGCGCTGGAGCCGACGTGGAAGGTGATGTGGACGGCGTACGGGTCGTCCGCGCGGTAGGTCAGGCGGGCCGGGACCGGAATGCTGCGCTCGGGGGACAGGACCAGCTTCAGTTCGAGCTCTCGCTCCACGACGGTGTAGTGCATGGGACTTCCTCTCTGGGTGTGCGGCGGGCGGTGGCACGTGGCCCGCTACCCCGAGAGAGCACGGTGACGGCCGGGTATGACGCGACTTCCGTGAACCAGCGCGAGGTTGGCTGAAATCGGTCGGTTGACCGGAACCCGTCGCCGCGGCCCGAGGTCGCCCGATGGCGGCCTTTCTCCCGTTCCCGGTCCTGGAGGGCGGTGCTTCTTGGCTAAGGTCTCCTCCAGGCACAAGCGGAACGGCACGCGGCACGAGCGGCACTGGCGGACGATCGGAGTTGGGGACATGACGGCCTCCCCTGGTGACGGAGAGACGGCGCCCCGAGAGGGCTACTACCCGGACCCGTCCATCCCGGGCTTCGTCCGGTACTGGAACGGCTCCTCCTGGGTCCCGGGTACGAGCCGCCCGGCCGCATCCGCCGGCGCGCCCGGTGCCTCCGCGCGCCCCGCGCCGGCGCCCGCGCCCCCCACGACGCCCCGCACGCCCCAGACCGAGGACGTCCCCGCGGTTCCGGCGGCGGAGGAGACCGGGCCGGTCTTCTTCGACGAACTCCCGGAAGCGGAGGCATCCGAGGGCGGTGCCGAGGACGGCGCCGGGGCTGCCGCCCCCGCGGCCCGTACCGAGGACGCCGTGCCCGAGGACCGCCGTCCCGGGGACCCGCGGGCCCGTGACCCCCGCACCGGACCCGAGCCGGACGACGCCCGCCCCGAGTGGAAGGCCGACGCGGCCCAGCAGTCGGGCTTCGGCGGCGACCGCGACCGCAAGGTCACCTGGGGCGAGCCCGCGGCTGCCGCGGCCCCGACCGTCGCCGGCCCGGACGCGGAGCCCGCGGAGCGGACCCCCGCGGCCGCCGCGCCGGGCCCCAGCCCGTCCGTACCCGCCCAGGCCTCGCCCGCCGCCCCGGCCCCGGCGGTGGCCCTGGCCAAGTCCGGTCGTGCCACGTCCGACGGGCCGGCCGCCCCCGCGTCCCTCTCCAAGGCCGGACCCGGCACGACCACCCCGGACCGCCCCGTCTGGCCGGAGGCCGGCAGCGCCGCGGCCGCCCCGGTGGCCGGCGCGGGCTCCCTGGCCTCCCCGGCCTCCCCGGCTCCCGCGAAGTCCGCCGTGCCGAGCACCTCCACCGCGGCGGCCACCGCCCCGGCCGCCGCCCCCGCGGCCCCGACCGCGGCCGACGCCCCCGCCGTGACCCCTTCCCCGGCCGCCTCGGCCTCCCCGGCCGCCTCGCCGGGTGCCGCGGCCGACGGCCCCGCGCTGCCGGCCGGCTGGCCCGCTGCCGGCGGGGTCCCCGCCCAGGCCGGTGCCCCCGGCCAGGACGCGGCGGGCTGGCGGCCCCCCACCGACGAGCTGTTCCGGCGCATGGCGGAGGAGTCGAGCCGGCCCGCCGGACTCGGCCGCAGACTCGGCGCCCGGATCGTCGACTCGCTCGTCACCGGCGCGGTCACCGCCGCAGCGGCCCTGCCGTTCGTGACCCCCGTGACCGAGCACGTCGAGGACAAGATCGACGCCGCCCGGCTCAGCGGAGAGACCGTCACCGTCTGGCTGCTGGACGGCACCACCGGCGGCTACCTCGCCGCCGTCCTCGGCGTCTACCTCGTCTTCGGGGTCCTCTACGAGGCGGTCCCCGTCGCCCGCTGGGGCCGGACCCTGGGCAAGAAGCTGTTCGGCGTGCGCGTTTGCGGACTGGAATCCCGGCAGCCGCCGTCCTTCGGCGCGGCACTCGGCCGCTGGCTGGTGTACGGGGGCCTCGGGATCCTCGGCATCGGCCTGTTCAACGCCCTGTGGTGCCTGGTGGACCGGCCCTGGCGGCAGTGCTGGCACGACAAGGCGGCGGGCACCTTCGTGGCCCGCTGAGGCACCCGGCGACGCCTCCTGCGGCGGCCGTTCCCCCGAACGGCCGCCGTCCCGTTGCGGGGCCGGACGGCCCGGGTTCTGCTCGGGCCATGAGTACCGACCAGCCGCCGCCCGGCCAGCCGCCGGAGGACGATCCGTTCCTCAAGAAGCCGCAGCCGCCCTCGGGCGGCGACCCGTACGGCACGCCCCCGCCCCCGCCCGGCGGTTCGTCGGGCGGCGCCGGGGGCGGGGGCGAGTACCCGCCTCCGCCGCCACCCCCGTACGGCGGAAGCGGTGACCCTTACGGTGGTGGCGGCGGCGGCCCGTACGGCGGCGGGGGCCCGGGCGGCCCCTACGGGGGAGGGGGCTACGGCGCCCCGGACCCGCTGGCCGGCATGCCCCCGCTGGCCGACTTCGGCAGGCGGCTCGCCGCCCGCGTCATCGACCTGCTCCTCATCGCCATCCCGCTGGCGCTCCTCCAGATCCCCTTCAACACCGACCGCTGGGTGGTGAAGACGGACGAGGGCGAGGACGCGACCGAGATCATCACCAAGGCGTACCAGGGCACCGGCCTGGTGTGGCTGATCATCGAGATCGCGGCGTACGTCCTCTACGACTGGTACATGACGAAGAAGAACGGGCAGACCCTCGGCAAGCGCCTGCTGAACCTGCGCGTGGCGATGCTCAACGACGGCAGCGTTCCCGGCAGCAACGCGGCGCTCTCCCGCGCGGCCGTGCTCTGGATCCCCACCCTGCTCTGCTGTGCGTGCCTCTGGCCGCTCGTACTGATCATCACGATGCTCACGGACAAGCCCTACCGGCAGGGCCTGCACGACAAGGTCGCCAAGACCGTGGTGGTCACCACGACCTAGACCACGCCCCGGCCCCGTGCCCCGCCCCGGACCCGGTCCGTACGGGCGGCACGCACAACGGCTAGTGGTGTACGGGAGCTTCGGCGGGCAGCTGCTCCGCCGTACGCGGCTCCGGCACCCTGGCCCCCGCGCCGGCCCCGGCGTCCCCGGAGAGGGCGGCCGCGGAGCTCCTCCGAGCCCCGCGCGCCGCCCTCTTCGGCGCGGGGACCGTGACGGCGACCAGGAGCCCCAGCAGCAGCGCGGCGGCCGAGATGACGGCGACCCCGAGCCCCGTGCTGGTCTGCGACAGCAGCAGCATGGCGATGGTCGAGGCGATGACGGTGGCGGACCCGTAGGCGAGCTGTGCGGCAGTAGGACGCGGCATGGCGGTATCCGTCCTCAAGGCATCGGAGGGGGAGTCTGCTCAACTGGGCACCGTCAAGTGACTCTACGACGGTGGATGCCCGGAGGGAACGCCCGGTAAGCGTGACCTAACCCACGGTGCCGGAGCATGGGGGGCGCACGGGGTCACTCCGCACGCCGTCGGCCGGGCGGGCGCGCCCTGCGAAACGGAATGATTCGGACCTATGGGGAACGTCCGAAATGCGGAACGGCTGTCCCGCATAGTGCACTTGACCAGAGCAAGTCAAGGTCTGTCTTTTCTCGCGTTACTCCGGTCAAATGTCGTCACTTGAGACGCGTGCTGCGCCGGACCGACCCCTCACTTTCGCTCCGTGCCTGCGGCCGCGGGAGGGGAACAACATCAAGTGAGCAGGAACACCTCGTCCAAGCGACGAGTCATTCGCGCTGCCGCGGTCACCGTGACCATGGCCGCCTGCGCGGCGACGATGTCCGTCTACACCATGGCCCAGGCCGACGACCAGTGGACCACCGCTGCCGCCGCCGACAAGGTCGCGGACCAGAAGGACCCGTCGGCGAAGGCGCTGAAGACCGACCACGAGCTCGAGGGTCCGTTCAGCAAGCAGCAGGAGCAGGCCCGCCGGGCCGCCCTGGAGGCCGTCGCGTCCGGTGAGAAGCCGGTCGAGACCCGCCGCGGCGGTTCCAAGGTCGTCAAGCTCGACGACCGCAAGTACGTCGAGCTGAACCGCGAGCGCACGGACAAGATCTTCACGATCCTGGTCGAGTTCGGCGACAAGGTCGACAACACGACCATGTTCGACCCGGACGGCGACGGCCCGCTGGAGCCCGTCAAGAAGTACGGCGGCGCCCCCGGCCCGCTGCACAACAAGATCGCGAAGCCGGACCGCACCCAGGACAACAGCACCGCCTGGCGCTCCGACTTCAACCGTCAGTACTTCCAGGACCTGTACTTCGCCCCGGCCTCGTCGGGCAAGCACTCCCTGAAGACGTACTACGAGAAGACCTCCTCGGGCCGCTACTCGGTCTCCGGCACGGTCACCGACTGGGTCAAGGTCCCGTACAACGAGGCCCGTTACGGCTCGAACTACTGCGGCCAGTCCAACTGCGCCAACGTCTGGGACACCGTCCGCGACGGCGTCACCGCGTACTACAAGAAGCAGAAGGCCGCCGGCAAGACCGACGCCGAGATCAAGACCACGCTGCAGAAGTACGACGTCTACGACCGTTACGACCACGACGGCGACGGCGAGTTCAACGAGCCCGACGGCTACATCGACCACTTCCAGATCGTCCACGCGGGCGAGGACGAGTCGGCCGGCGGCGGCGTCGAGGGCGAGAACGCCCTGTGGGCCCACCGCTGGTACGCCTACGGCACCGACGCCGGTTCCACCGGCCCGTCGGGCAACAAGGCCGGCGGCACCCAGATCGGCAAGACCGGCATCTGGGTCGGCGACTACACGATGCAGCCCGAGAACGGCGGCCTCGGCGTCTTCGCCCACGAGTACGGCCACGACCTGGGCCTCCCGGACCTCTACGACACCTCCGGTGGCGGCGAGAACTCGGTCGGCTTCTGGTCCCTGATGTCCGCCGGCTCCTGGCTCGGCATGGGCAAGGACTCCATAGGCGACATGCCCGGCGACATGACCGCCTGGGACAAGTACCAGCTCGGCTGGCTGAACTACGACGTGGCCAAGGCCGCGACGAAGTCCACCCACAAGCTGGGTGTCGCGGAGTACAACACCAAGGACAAGCAGGCCCTCAAGGTCACGCTGCCCAAGAAGAAGGTCACCACCACCGTCGTCAAGCCCGCCGCGGGCGCGAAGCAGTGGTGGAGCAACATGGGTGACGACCTCAAGAACACCCTGTCCCGCAAGGTGGACCTCACCGGCAAGGCCAAGGCCGAGCTGACCCTCAAGGGCTGGTGGGACATCGAGAAGGACTACGACTACCTCTACACCGAGGTGTCCACCGACGGCGGCACCAACTGGACCGCCCTCGACGGCACGGCGGGCGGTGTCGCCATCCCGCGCGACGCGGCCAACAAGCCGGCCCTGACCGACGTCTCCGGCGGCTGGAAGAACCTCAAGTTCTCCCTGGACGCCTACGCCGGCAAGAAGATCGACGTCCGCTTCCGCTACCAGACGGACGGCGGCGCGGGCGGCAAGGGCTTCACCGCCGACTCGGTCAAGGTCGTCGCCGACGGTGCGACCCTGTTCTCCGACGGTGCCGAGAACGGCCTGAACGGCTGGACCGCCAAGGGCTTCTCCGCCATCGGCGAGTCCTTCTCGAAGTGGTACTCGCAGTACTACTTCGCCGAGAACCGCCAGTACGTCTCGTACGACAAGACCCTCAAGGTCGGCCCGTACAACTTCGGCTTCGCCGCCTCGCGCCCGAGCTGGGTCGAGCACTACAGCTACCAGACCGGTCTGCTGATGTGGCTGTGGGACACCTCGCAGAAGGACAACAACACCAGCGTCCACCCGGGCGCCGGTCTGATCCTTCCGATCGACTCGCACGCCAAGCCGATGAAGTGGAAGGACGGCTCGGTCATGCGCAACAAGATCCAGCCGTTCGACGCGCCGTTCTCGAAGTACGACTCGAAGGCGTTCACCCTGCACAAGGCGGACGTCGCGACGGTCATCGGCGCCCACAAGGGCATCCCGGTCTTCAACGACCGGACCGGCACCTACTGGTACTCGTCGAACCCGACGGGCAGCGTCAAGACCGCTGACACCAACACCAAGATCTCGATCGTGGACCAGCCGCTGAGCGGCAACACGATCACGGTCCAGGTGGCCCCGGCCTCCTAAGGCCAGGTAAAACCGCAGGTCAAAGCAGCATCGGCCGTCGCCCTCTAGCGGGCGGCGGCCGATCGCGTTTAGATGCCTGGTGCGGGGTGCTTATTGACACCTTGATCAACAGAGTCCATCTCGACGGGGGAGATGAAAGGGATGCCAGGCGGAGGTTTCGTCAAGTTGCCCGGCGGCAGCGTGGTGGTCGCGCTCACGCTGCCCAGACCATCGGGCGGGCCGTCCGGAGCGGACGGCAAGGTGCGCGTGCTGGTGCACGCCGCGAACCGGGCCCGCGCCCTGACCAGGCTGCGGAACCACGGGATGCGGGCGGTGTACCTCCGCGGGAACGCGGAGCCGCCCACGCCCGACGAGGTGACCGCGGTGCTGCACCACCCGGACGGCCTGCTGTGGCGGGGCGCCCCTGAGGACCCGCCGTGCCCCGCCCGGGCCGCCGGCGCCTGGGGACAGCCCGAGGAGCTCTGGCACCCCATACGGGCCCTCCTGCGGGGCACCCCGGCGAGCTGAGGCCATGCCGTTTCGCCACTGCCGGTCCCGCCGCGGGCGGGGCCGGCAGCGGCGGGACCGGCAGCGGCCGACGGACCGGCCTACCGGACCACCGGCTGCCCCGAGAGCTTCACGCCCGCCTCCCGCAGCTCCTCCAGCGCGGTGGCGGTGGTGTGGGGGGCCACTCCGGCGGTCAGGTCCAGCAGCACCTGCGTGGTGAAGCCCGCCCGGGCCGCGTCCAGGGCCGTGGCCTTCACGCAGTGGTCGGTGGCGATGCCGACCACGTCCACCTCGGTGACCTCACGGGCGCGCAGCCAGTCGGCCAGGCCCGTGCCGTTCTCGTCGGCGCCCTGGAAGCCGCTGTACGCCGCCTCGTACGCGCCCTTGTCGAAGACCGCGGCGATGGCACCGGAGGCGACGGCGGGGGCGAAGTTGGGGTGGAAGCCCACGCCCTCCGTGCCCGCCACGCAGTGCACCGGCCAGGAGCGCTCGTAGTCCGGCTCGGCCGGCGGGCGGGCGAAGTGGGAGCCGGGGTCCACGTGGTGGTCCCGGGTGGCCACGACGTGCCGGTAGCCCGGGGTGGCCTGGCCGATCAGCTCGGTGATGGCGGCGGCGACGTCCGCGCCGCCGGAGACCGCGAGACTGCCGCCCTCGCAGAAGTCGTTCTGGACGTCTACGACGATCAGTGCCCTGTGCATGGCGCGGTCCTTAGTGAGAAGTGACGGATGTGGTCGGTGGCGGCTCCCCTGGAGGCCTTTCCCCCACCCGGTGGGTGGGGGAAACCCGGGCGGGCCGGGGGTCCGGGGCGGGCGCCGCCGCCGCGCGCCCGCGCGGTCAGGCGTATTCGGTCGGGATGACCGCTTCGCCCCGCGAGAGCTGCAGCGCGGACATCGGCAGCCCGCCGAGCGCGGCCCGGTGCCGGGTCCGGGCGGCCTCCAGCGGCTCGCGACCGGTCACCTCGCCGCCCTTGACCAGCTCGACCAGCAGCTGCCGGCCGGAGAGGGCCGCGGGCACCGGGCCGGTGCCCACCACCTCGGCCTCGGCGACGCCCTGCTCGTCCAGGCGGCGGGCCGCCCACTTGCGGCCGCCGTGGGACACCTTGCCGCCGCTCGACTTCTTGGCCACCGGCTGGAGCGCGGCCTTCGGGTCCGCCGAGGTGGCCCTGGCCACCAGCTTGTAGACCATCGAGCAGGTCGGGTGCCCGCTGCCGGTGACCAGCTGGGTGCCCACGCCGTACGCGTCGACGGGGGCCGCCGCCAGGGAGGCGATGGCGTACTCGTCCAGGTCCGAGGTGACCACGATCTTCGTGTTGACCGCGCCCAGCTCGTCGAGCTGCTGCCGCACCCGGTGGGCCACCAGCAGCAGGTCGCCGGAGTCGATGCGGACCGCGCCCAGGTCGGTGCCGGCCACGTCCACGGCGGTGCGGACGGCCTCCGCCACGTCGTACGTGTCCACCAGGAGGGTGGTTCCGCGGCCCAGGGACGCCACCTGCGCGGTGAACGCGTCGCGCTCGGTGTCGTGCAGCAGGGTGAAGGCGTGGGCGCTGGTGCCGACGGTCGGGATGCCGTACCGGAAGCCGGCCGCCAGGTCCGAGGTGGAGGTGAAACCGCCGACGTACGCGGCGCGCGAGGAGGCCACGGCGGCCAGCTCGTGCGTGCGCCGGGCGCCCATCTCGATCAGCGGCCGGTCCCCGGCGGCCGAGGCCATCCGGGAGGCGGCGGCCGCGATGGCCGAGTCGTGGTTGAGGATCGACAGGATCACGGTCTCCAGCAGCACGCACTCGGCGAAGCTGCCCTCGACGCGCAGGATCGGCGAGCCGGGGAAGTACACCTCGCCCTCCGGGTAGCCCCAGATGTCACCCGAGAAGCGGTACGAGGAGAGCCAGTCCAGGGTGCGCATGTCGACGACGGCGCGCTCGCGCAGGAACTCCAGCACGGCGCCGTCGAAGCGGAAGTTCTCCACCGCGTCCAGCACCCGCCCGGTGCCCGCCACGACTCCGTAGCGGCGCCCCTCGGGCAGGCGGCGGGTGAAGACCTCGAAGACCGAGCGGCGGTCGGCCGTGCCGCTGGCCAGCGCGGCCTGCAGCATCGTGAGCTCGTAATGGTCCGTGAAGAGCGCTGTCGACGGCACGTCCACCGGCAGGCCCAGGTCCGCAGGGTTCATGTCAGGGATGCTACTCCACATCTCGTCAAACTGACGAGATCTCCTGTGTGCCGTTGCGCCGTCAACCGGGCGGCCCCCGCTCGGCGGCGGTCCGGGCGAGGTGGCAGCATGGGACGAGTGAGTGTTGCTCCCATTGAGATCGAACGCACCGAATCGGCCGAGGAGACCCGCGCGGTCCCTGAACCGGACGTCCCCTGGGTCACCCTGGTGCACAACGACCCGGTCAACCTCATGAGCTACGTGACCTACGTCTTCCAGGCCTACTTCGGCTACTCGAAGGACAAGGCGCACAAGCTGATGCTGGACGTCCACCACAAGGGGCGGGCGGTGGTCTCCAGCGGGACCCGCGAGGAAATGGAGCGCGACGTGCAGGCCATGCACGGCTACGGCCTGTGGGCGACCCTCTCGCAGGACCGCGGCTGATGGCGGCGCGTCCGGGCACCTTCGTGCCCCTCAAGGGCGGCGGCGCGGCCGTCGCGCTCGACGAGATCGAGATCTCCATCCTCCGCTCCCTGGCCGTGCAGCTGCTGGAGCTCATCGGGCCCGGCGACGAGCCCGCCGAGGACGCCGACCCACTCGCCGCCCTCTTCGCCGAGGGCCCGAGCGAGCCCCCCTCCGACCCCGCGCTGGCGCGCCTCTTCCCCGACGCCTACGGCGGCCCCGAGGGGCCGGCGGACGGCGAGGACCCGGAGCAACTGCGTTCCCGGTCCGCGGAGTTCCGCCGCTTCACCGAGAACGACCTGCGGACCCGAAAGCGCGAGGACGCGCTGGCCGTCGTACGCAGCCTGGACGCCCTGACCCCCGCCGGGGACGGCGGCGCGGTGCTCGAACTGACCGGCGAGCAGCCGCTGCGCTGGCTCGGGGCCCTCAACGACCTGCGCCTGACCATCGCCGCCCGGCTGGAGATCGCCCAGGACGACCAGGTCGAGGAGCTCTACCGGCTGCCCGACGAGGACGTGCGCAAGCCGATGGTGATGGCCTACCTGTGGCTCGGCGGCCTCCAGGAGACGCTCGTCGACACGCTGACGGCGTGATGTCCTGAGGGCCCCGGTTTGAGCATCCCCTGAGGTGTTCGCTCAGAGGACCCTCAAATCCGGATAACGATCAGATCACCGCGATGCGGTGATCTGATCTTTTTGTGCGCCCATGTCCCGAATTTCCTGTGACCTGTGTCCCATTTCGTACCGCGGATCATCGTTTCGACCGTGATAGATCTTCACGACCGCCGCGGGCACCACCCCTGCTCCGGGCGGCGCTTTGGGCCGACTGACCGTCGGCGTGCACTCCATCCGTATCCGGGGGGATCGAGGACCCGATCCGCAGCCATTCCTGATGGCGCGGGTCGGCAAATGGAGAAAGGCGCACCAACCATGACCTCAGCGCAGGTCGAAAAGCAGCACGACGGCAATGAGGCCGAGGGTTCCGCATCCGGCGAGGGATACCACCGCGCGCTCGGCGCCCGCCAGATCCAGATGATCGCGATCGGCGGCGCCATCGGCACCGGCCTCTTCCTGGGCGCGGGCAAGGCCATCTCCAAGGCCGGCCCCAGCCTGATCCTGGCGTACGCGATCGCGGGCCTGGTCATCTTCTTCATCATGCGGGCGCTGGGCGAACTGCTCATGTACCGCCCCGTGTCGGGCTCCTTCTCGGAGTACGCCCGCGAGTTCGTCAGCCCCTTCGCGGGCTTCGTCACCGGCTGGACGTACTGGCTCTTCTGGGTGGTCACCGGCATCACCGAAGTCACCGCGGCCGCCCAGTACATGGCCTTCTGGACGCACGACAGCTTCCCGCAGTGGGCCTACGCGCTCATCTTCACGGTGATCCTGTACGGCGCGAACCTCATCTCCGTGAAGCTCTTCGGCGAGCTGGAGTTCTGGTTCTCCATGGTCAAGGTCACCGCCATCGTCGGCATGATCCTGATCTGCGCCGGCATCCTGACGATCGGCTTCTCCGACGCCGCCGCCACCGCCTCGGTCTCCAACCTCTGGAGCGACGGCGGCTTCTTCCCCAAGGGCCTCGGCGGCACGCTGATGACCCTCCAGATCGTGATGTTCGCCTTCCTCGCCGTCGAGCTGGTCGGCGTCACCGCCGGCGAGTCCAAGGACCCCGAGAAGACCCTCCCCAAGGCCATCAACACCGTGCCGTGGCGGATCGCCGTCTTCTACGTCGGCGCGCTGATCATGATCCTTTCGGTCGTCCCGTGGACCCACTTCCAGCCCGGCGTCAGCCCCTTCGTCGCCGCCTTCGAGAAGATGGGCCTCGGCATCGGCGCCGCGATCGTCAACTTCGTGGTGCTCACCGCCGCCCTCTCCTCCTGCAACTCGGGCATGTACTCCACCGGCCGCATGCTGCGCGACCTCGCGCTCAACGGCCAGGGCCCGAAGTTCTTCACCCAGCTCACGAAGAACGGCACCCCGCTGGTCGGCACCACCTTCTCCGCCGCCCTGATGCTCGTCGGCGTCTGGATCAACTACGTCGCCCCCGGCAAGGCCTTCGACTACGTCGTCTCCTTCGCCACCATCTCCGGCATGTGGGCCTGGATCATGATCCTGGTCTGCCAGATCCGCTACCGCGCCAAGGCCGACCGCGGCGAGCTGCCCACGTCGCCCTTCCGGGCGCCCGGAGCCCCGTACACCAGCTGGTTCGCCCTGCTCTTCATCGGCATGGTCATCGTGATGATGGGCGTCGACAAGGACGCGCGCGTCTCGCTCTACTGCGCGCCGCTGTGGGGCCTGGTGCTGTTCGTCTCGTACCAGTTCCTCAAGAGCCGCAACCCCGAGAACGCGGCCTTCGCCAAGCGCTGAGCCGCCCGGACCGGAGCCCTTCGCGGGCCCTGAAACCGGCCTCGTGTCCAGCATCCGGGCCCTTCCGTACCATCCGTCGGTACGGAAGGGCCCGTCTGCTTATCCTGTCGCTCATGCTGACCCTCACCCAGGCCCTGTACGACCAGATCGTCGCGCACGCCCGCGCGGACCACCCCGACGAGGCGTGCGGAGTGGTGGCGGGGCCGGTGGGCACCGGACGCCCCGAGCGCTTCATCCCGATGCTCAACGCCGCACGCTCGCCCACGTTCTACGAGTTCGACTCCACGGACCTGCTCAAGCTGTACCGCGAGATGGACGACCGGGACGAGGAGCCGGTGATCATCTACCACTCGCACACGGCGACCGAGGCCTACCCGTCCCGCACCGACGTCACCTACGCGAACGAGCCGGGCGCCCACTACGTGCTGGTCTCGACCGCGGACACCGACGGCGGGGAGTTCCAGTTCCGCTCGTACCGCATCGTCGAGGGCGAGATCACCGAGGAAGAAGTGCAGGTCGTGGCCTCCTACTGACCACATCGTGAGCGGTTGGCGTCCACGATGCGGGATCACACTCCAAACGTCAGACCGGGAATCGTTAACATGACCGCATGGTTTCCCACGACGTGAGCATCGAGACGCCCAGCAGGACCCTGCTCGTGGCGCGGCTGCACGTCGACCTGTGCCGCCTCGCCAGCGCGATCTGTCCCGCCTGAACCCCGCCCGGACCCCGCGTCCGGCACCCCGGAGCCGCACGTTCCCCCCGCGCGGGGGCCCGTAGCCGCGCGCACATCCGGCGCTCCGCCGCCGCCCACCGACGCCGCCCGTCACACCGATCCCTGGAGCCTTGCCATGGCCATCGAGGTCCGCATCCCGACCATCCTCCGCACCTACACCGACGGCCAGAAGGCCGTCGAGGGCAGCGGAACCACCCTCGCCGAGCTCTTCGCGGACCTCGAGACCCGCCACAAGGGCATCGAGGAGCGCATCGTCGACGGCGGCCAGCTCCGCCGATTCGTGAACGTCTACCTCAACGACGAGGACGTCCGCTTCCTCGACGGCATCGCCACCAAGGTCGCCGACGGCGACAACGTCACGATCCTCCCGGCCGTGGCCGGCGGCTCGAAGTAAGCGGCACGCCCGATGCGATACGACTCCCCGCTGGCGGCGGTCGGCAACACCCCGCTGGTCCGGCTGCCCCGGCTGTCCCCCTCCGAGGACGTCCGCATCTGGGCCAAGCTGGAGGACCGCAACCCGACCGGCTCGATCAAGGACCGCCCCGCGCTCCACATGGTCGAGCAGGCCGAGAAGTCCGGCCGCCTCCACCCCGGCTGCACCATCCTGGAGCCCACCTCGGGCAACACCGGCATCTCCCTCGCCATGGCGGCCAGGCTCAAGGGCTACCGCATCGTGTGCGTCATGCCGGAGAACACCAGTCAGGAGCGCCGGGACCTGCTGGCCATGTGGGGAGCCGAGATCATCTCCAGCCCGGCCGCGGGCGGCTCCAACACGGCCGTCCGGGTCGCCAAGGAACTCGCCGCCGAGCACCCCGACTGGGTGATGCTCTACCAGTACGGCAACCCGGACAACGCCGGCGCGCACTACGCCACCACCGGCCCGGAGATCCTCGCCGACCTGCCGTCCATCACCCACTTCGTGGCCGGCCTGGGCACCACCGGCACCCTGATGGGCGCCGGCCGCTACCTGCGCGAGCACAAGCCGGACGTCAGGATCGTGGCCGCCGAGCCGCGCTACGACGACCTGGTCTACGGCCTGCGCAACCTCGACGAGGGCTTCGTCCCCGAGCTGTACGACGCCTCCGTGCTCACCACCCGCTTCTCGGTGGGCTCGGCCGACGCCGTCACCCGCACGCGGGAACTCCTCCAGCAGGAGGGCATCTTCGCCGGCGTGTCCACCGGCGCCGCGCTGCACGCCGCCATCGGCGTCGGCCGGAAGGCCGTCAAGGCGGGGGAGTCCGCCGACATCGTCTTCGTCGTCGCGGACGGGGGCTGGAAGTACCTGTCGACGGGCGTCTACACGGCGGCCACCACCGAAGAGGCCATCGAGACGCTCCAGGGACAGCTCTGGGCCTGAGGCCGCTGCGGGCCCGAGGCGGCCGCGGGCCTGAGCTGACCGACGGCCTGAGGCGGCCCCGGGCCTGAGGGGCCTTGGGCCTGAGGGGCCCTGGGCCTGAGGCGGCCCCGGCCCGAAGAGGCCCCGGCCCGAAGAGGCCCCAGGCCGGCCGGAGGCCCCTGCATCACCCGGCGAGGTGGCGGACCTGGTCCCACAGGACCGGGTCCACCACCCCGACCCGGCGGCGGAAGTCCCACACCGCGACCTCCCGCAGCTCGTCCGTCTCCAGGAAGCTCGGCCGCCCGTGCGCGTCGCCCACCACCCCCGGCGGCAGCGCGATCACCCCGGGCCGCTCGTCGTGGTACTTGCTGGTGATCTTGACGACCCGAGCCACCTGCCCCCGTACCGCCAGCACCAGACACGGCCGGTCCTTCTCGCCCGGCCCGTCCTCGAACGGCACCATCGCCCACCAGATCTCCCCGGGCTCCGGCCGCCTCCGCGGCCCCGGCCCGTGCGGCCCGCCCGGCGGCCGGCCCGTCCCGGGACGCGCCGGAGGCCGCGCCGGACGGCGCCCCATCAGCACCACCGCCACGGCCAGCGCCACCGCGGCGGCCAGCGCCGGCCACCAGGACGTGTCCATGCCCCGACGGTAACCGCGCCCCCGCCACCCGTCGCGGCGACATCGCTGGCCGCGTGTGCGGAGGGTCGCTCACCCGGGTGACAGCGCAGGTGAGTTCGCCCACACAGGCCTGCCGCAGAGGAGCGGCCGGCCGGTCGGCGCCTTACCTTTGACGGACGCACGGCCCCCGTCGCCCCCGCCGTCCCACGTCCACGGACCGTCCACGGAGGTTCCTGCTCCATGAAGCTCACCGTCGTCGGCTGCTCCGGCTCGTTCCCCTCAGCGGAATCGGCCTGCTCGAGCTACCTCGTCGAGGCCGACGGCTTCCGGCTGCTCCTCGACATGGGCAACGGCGCCCTGGGTGAGCTGCAGCGCCACTGCGGTCTCTACGACCTCGACGCGATCTTCCTCAGCCACCTGCACGCCGACCACTGCATCGACATGTGCGCGTACTTCGTGGCCCGCTACTACCGCCACGAAGGCGGCCGCTGCGGCACCATCCCGGTCTACGGGCCCGAGGGCACCGAACGGCGGCTGACCACGGCGTACGAGGACGTGCCGCACGAGCGGTCCATGAGCGAGGTCTTCGACTTCCGGACCCTCAAGTCCGGCAGCTTCGAGATCGGCCCGTTCCAGGTCCGCACCGAGCGGGTCGCGCACCCCGTCGAGGCGTACGGCATCCGGGTGGAGCACGGCGGCCGCTCCCTCACCTACTCGGGCGACACCGGCGTCAGCAGCGCGCTCGACGCGCTCGCCGAGGGCACCGACCTCTTCCTGTGCGAGGCCTCCTTCACCCACGGCAAGGAGGACATCCCCGACCTGCACCTCAACGGCCGCGAGGCCGGGGAGTACGCCCAGCGCGCCGGCGCCGGCCGCCTGGTCCTCACCCACATCCCCCCGTGGACGGACGCCGAGATCAACCTCGCCGACGCCCGAGCGGCCTACTCGGGCCCCACGGAACTGGCCCACGCAGGCGCGGTCTACGAAATCTGACCGACGCGGGCCTCCCCGCCCGTCCCGCAGGCCCGTCCGGCCGGTGTACCGACACGACGAAGCCCCCGTCCTTCCGCTGGGAAGGACGGGGGCTTCGGTCCCGTGTGGGGAGGTGCCGGAGCGGCTGGGCCCTACTTGGCCTCGGCCTTCTCCATCTCGGCGAGCTCCTCGTCGGACTCGCGGCCCGGGGTCGGGAGGTTGAACTTGGTGATCGCGAAGCGGAAGACCACGTAGTAGATCGCGCCGAACGCGAGGCCGACCGGGATGAGCATCCACGGGTTGGTGGACTTGCTCCAGCTCAGGCCGAGGTCGATGAGTCCGGCGGAGAAGGTGAAGCCGCCGTGGATGCCCAGGGCCCAGGTGATCGCCATCGACAGGGCGGTGAGCACCGCGTGGATCGCGTACAGCAGCGGCGCGATGAACATGAACGAGAACTCGATCGGCTCGGTCACACCGGTGACGAACGAGGTCAGGGCCAGCGAGACCATCATGCCCATCACGGCCTTGCGGCGCTCGGGGCGGGCGGAGTGCGCGATGGCGATGGCGGCGGCCGGGAGGCCGAACATCATGATCGGGTAGAAGCCCGTCATGAACAGGCCGGCGCTGGAGTCACCGGCGAAGAAGCGGTTCAGGTCGCCGTGGACGATGTCGCCGGCGGCGTTGGTGAAGTCGCCGAGCTGGAACCACGCGACGGTGTTGACGAACTGGTGCATGCCGATCGGGATCAGACCGCGGTTGATCAGGCCGAACAGGCCGCCGCCGGCAGCGCCGAGGCCGGTCATCCACTCGCCGAAGTTGGAGATGACCTCACCGATCGGCTCCCAGACCAGACCGAAGAAGACGCCGACGACCACGCCGACGAACGCCATGATGATCGGGACGAGACGGCGGCCGTTGAAGAAGCCGAGCCAGTCCACGAGCTTGGTGCGGTGGAAGCGCTGCCACAGGACCGCCGCGAGCAGACCCATGATGATGCCGCCGAGGACGCCCGGGTTGTTGTACGTCGCGGCGACGTCCACACCCTTGTTCGCGGTCGTGTTCACGACCGCCTCGGTCACCGGGAACGCGGTGAGGACGTTCTTGTAGACCAGGAAACCGACCAGCGCCGCCAGCGCGGTCGAACCGTCGGACTTCTTCGCGAAACCGATGGCCACACCGATGCAGAACAGCAGCGGCAGGTTGGCGAAGACGGCGTCACCCGCGGTGGCGAAGACGGCGGCGACCTTGGTCCAGCCGAGGCCGTCCGCGCCGAAGACGTCGGGCTGGCCGAGGCGGAGCAGGATGCCCGCGGCCGGGAGGACCGCGATGGGCAGCTGAAGGCTGCGACCGACCTTCTGCAGGCCCTGGAACAGGCCGGCGCCGCGCTTCTTCGCGGGCGCGGCAGCAGTTGCCGTACTCATTGACTTCCTCCAGAAGGCAAGGCGCCGCCTGGGGGGTTTGAGCCACGGGGGGACGGCGACGTCTCGGAAATGGGGGCACGTGAGCGCGGAAACCCGCTCGCGTGGTCTACACCAATGGGTGGTGTAGACCAGTTGTAGCACGGTGAGGGATAGATAAGGAACCTTCGATAAACTGTGGTCTACACCACACGGCGAAGGCCCCCGGACCGGTGGTCCGAGGGCCTCTGCGGGGCGGGCCGAAGGGCCCGTACGGCTACGCCTTGGTCACGTCCTTCTGCATCTCCTCGATCTCCTCGTCGGACTCGCGGCCCGGAGTCTTGAGGTCGAACCTGGTGATCGCGAAGCGGAAGATCGCGTAGTAGAGGGCGGCGAAGCCCAGGCCGATCGGGATGATCAGCCACGGCTTCGTGGCCAGCCCCCAGTTGATGACGTAGTCGATCAGGCCCGCCGAGAAGCTGAAGCCGTCGTGCACGCCCAGCCCCCACGTCACCGCCATCGACACGCCCGTGAGCAGCGCGTGGACCACGTACAGGGCCGGCGCCACGAAGAGGAACGAGTACTCCAGTGGCTCGGTGATGCCCGTGACGAACGAGGTCAGGGCCACCGACAGCATCAGGCCGCCCACCTCCTTGCGGCGCTGCGGCTTCGCGCAGTGCGTGATCGCCAGGGCGGCCGCCGGGAGCGCGAACATCATGATCGGGAAGAAGCCCGTCATGAACAGACCCGCGTTCGGGTCGCCGTTCAAGAACATCGCGATGTCGCCGTGGACCGTCTGCCCCTCGGGCGTCGTGTAGCTGCCGAACTGGAACCACACCGGCACGTTCAGGAACTGGTGCAGGCCGATCACCAGCAGCGCCCGGTTCGCGATGCCGAAGATGCCGGAACCCCACGCACCCAGGTCCACCAGCCAGTCGGAGAAGCTCTCCAGCGCGTCACCGACCGGCGGCCACACCCCCAGGCAGATCACCGCGAACCCGATCGCGACGAACGACATGATGATCGGCACCAGCCGGCGGCCGTTGAAGAACCCGAGCCAGTCGACCAGCTTCACCCGGTGGTACCGCTGCCAGAACCACGCCGACAGCAGGCCCATGATGATGCCGCCGAAGACGCCCGGGTTCTGGAACGTGTACTCGGCGAACGTGTCGTCCGCACCCAGGCAGCCGCCCCCGACGTCCGTCGTGCCCGTCGGGCAGGGCTCGGGGAACACGCGCAGCACTCCCCGGTAGACCAGGAAGCCCGCCACCGCCGCCAGGGCGGTCGAGCCG
Source organism: Streptomyces sp. NPDC101118 (assembly GCF_044759445.1). Lineage (NCBI taxonomy): Bacteria > Bacillati > Actinomycetota > Actinomycetes > Kitasatosporales > Streptomycetaceae > Streptomyces > Streptomyces sp. NPDC101118. The sequence continues at coordinate 118,871 of NZ_JBIVZG010000016.1, forward strand.
TCCGCCTTCTTGGCCATGCCGATCGCGACGCCGATGCAGAACAGGAGCGGCAGTCCGAGGTCGGCGTTGAGCAGGGAGCCGCCCGCGGCCGCCATGACCTTCGCGACGTCCACCCAGTTCAGGCCGTCCTTGCCGAACACGTCCGGCTGCCCCAGACGGTTGAGGATGCCCGCGGCCGGCAGCACGGCGATCGGCAGCTGGAGGCTGCGGCCCATCTTCTGCAGGCCCTGGAACAGACCGTTCCACCACCTCTGCTGCGGCTCCGCGGCTGCGCTGCTGGCGCTCATCGGCGTCCTCCCTGCCACCACCAGGTTTGGCGGTTGCCGCACACTGGTGTAGACCAGTCGTGGATACGGTCCGAACGGCCGCCCGCACGGCGCACCGCTACTGATCGTCATCATTCGGCACAGTCGGGACCAACGCCTCGTGAAGATGGTCCAACCGTGGGTTACCGTGACAAAGCGGGCCACCCGCTACCGGCAAACTGCCGCCGAGACTCGTTCCTTGAAGACAGGGGAAAGACACATGGCCACCAAGGCTGAGAAGATCGTCGCCGGGCTCGGCGGTATCGACAACATCGAAGAGGTCGAGGGCTGCATCACCCGCCTCCGCACCGAAGTCGTCGACCCCAGCAAGGTCGACGAAGCCGCACTCAAGGCCGCCGGCGCCCACGGCGTCGTCAAGATGGGCACCGCGATCCAGGTCGTCATCGGCACCGACGCCGACCCCATCGCCGCCGACATCGAAGACATGATGTGAGCTGAGCCCACCCGCTCACCCACCCCTCCACACACAGGCCCCGACCGGCAAACCCCGGCCGGGGCCCACGTGCGCAACGGCTACGCTCGTCCCATGTCTCGCATCGACGGCCGCACGCCCGAACAGCTCCGCCCGGTCACCATCGAACGCGGATGGAGCAAGCACGCCGAGGGCTCCGTCCTCATCTCCTTCGGCGACACCAAGGTCTTCTGCACCGCCTCCTTCACCGAAGGCGTCCCCCGCTGGCGCAAGGGCAGCGGCGAAGGCTGGGTCACCTCCGAATACTCGATGCTCCCCCGCTCCACCAACACCCGCGGCGACCGCGAATCCGTCCGCGGCAAGATCGGCGGCCGCACCCACGAGATCAGCCGCCTCATCGGCCGCTCCCTCCGCGCCGTCATCGACTACAAGGCCCTCGGCGAAAACACCATCGTCCTCGACTGCGACGTACTCCAGGCCGACGGCGGCACCCGCACCGCCGCCATCACCGGCGCCTACGTCGCCCTCGCCGACGCCGTCGCCTGGGGCCAGCAGAAGAAGCTCATCAAGGCCGGCCGCAAGCCCCTCACCGGCACCGTCGCCGCCGTCAGCGTCGGCATCGTCGACGGCGTCCCCCTCCTCGACCTCCGCTACGAGGAAGACGTCCGCGCCGAAACCGACATGAACGTCGTCTGCACCGGCGACGGCCGCTTCGTCGAAGTCCAGGGCACCGCCGAAGGCGAACCCTTCGACCGCAAGGAACTCAACGCCCTCCTCGACCTCGCCGCCGGCGGCTGCGCCGACCTCGAAGCCATCCAGCGCCAGGCCCTCGGCCTCTGACCGGCCCCTCCGGCCCCACCGCCAGGCCACCCGCGCAACCAACCCGCCGGACCGCCGCGTCTTGACGGATACGGGCGCACAGACCGAAGCTTCGGCACTGTGCGCCCGTCCGCACAAGATCCGACAACCGGGGGGACCCGCATGACCACGTACCGCCGCACCGCCGCGCTCGCGATCGCCGCCCTCATAGCGGCCCCCGCCCTCACCGCCTGCAGCGCCATCAGCACCGCCATGGACTGCGCCCAGACCGCCGTCGCCATCACCGACGCCGTCAACGACCTCCAGCAGGCCGTCTCCCAGGCGGGCAACAGCCCCCAGGACGCCCAGAACGCCCTCAACGAGATCGACCAGAACCTCAAGGCCATCGGCGACAAGACCGACAACGCCGACCTCGGCAAGGCCATCGACTCCCTCACCACCGGCGTCGACAACGTCCGCAACGCCATCGACCAGGGCAACCCCACCCCCGACGTCACGCCCATCGTCGACGCCGCCTCCGAGATCAGCAAGGTCTGCTCGCCCGGATAATCGACGCCATGAGCCGCCTCATCCTCGCCACCCGCAACGCGGGCAAGATCACCGAACTGCGCGCCATCCTCGCGGACGCCGGCCTGCCCCACGAGCTCGTCGGCGCCGACGCGTACCCCGAGATCCCGGACGTCAAGGAGACCGGCGTCACCTTCGCCGAAAACGCCCTCCTCAAGGCCCACGCCCTCGCCCAGGCCACCGGCCTCCCCGCCGTCGCCGACGACTCCGGCCTCTGCGTCGACGTACTCAACGGCGCCCCCGGCATCTTCTCCGCCCGCTGGGCCGGCCGGCACGGCGACGACCGGGCCAACCTCGACCTGCTCCTCGCCCAGCTCTCCGACATCGACGACGCCCACCGCGGCGCGCACTTCAGGTGCGCCGCCGCCCTCGCCCTCCCCGACGGCACCGAACGCGTCGTCGAAGGCCGCCTCCCCGGCACCCTCCGCCACGCCCCCACCGGCACCGGCGGCTTCGGCTACGACCCGGTCCTCCAGCCGGCGGGCGACACCCGCACCTGCGCCGAACTGACCCCGTCGGAGAAGAACGCGATCTCCCACCGCGGCCAGGCCTTCCGCGCCCTGATCCCGGTCATCCGGGAACTGCTGGGCTGACAGCAGGAAGCCCCCGCACCTTCGATCCGAAGGTGCGGGGGCCTATTCGCCTGTGGGCCCGGTGGGACTCGAACCCACGACACACCGGACCTAAACCGGCGCCCTCTTGGCCAGCTGGGGTACGGGCCCCTCGGGGCATACCTTACTGGTCGCCGGGAGCCCGGTGCGACGGGTCCCCGGTACGCCGTCGGCGATCACCTCCGCGGCACCAGGTGGCCGTAACCGCATGGCAGTTGGGGCAGAGCAACCGGAGGTTTTCCCTTCGGTCGTCGCTCCAGTCGCCGTTGATGTGGTCGACCTCGAGGGTCATGGGTCGCCCCAGCCACTCGGGAGCTGTGCCACATCGTGCGCAGCGCTCGGGCACTCCGGATTCCTTGAGCGCGCGGCGCAGGAACCGCGTTGCCGTGCGCCGCTTGCCCTCGTGCCGTACGAGGATCTCCGATGCGGATTTCTTCGGCACCGGTCCTGGCTTGCCGCGCTGGTGTGCCTGGCCGAGGAAATGGTCCGTCGGGAGGCCGTCCTCACGGATCCACCGCTTGAGCGCCGCGTGGGTGGCGCCGGAGGGGCGGATCCCCAGCCGCCGGAGCGTCCCGGCAAGCGATTCCGAGGCCGCAACGGCCTCCTGCAGAGTCCGGCCGGCGGGCTTGGTGTGCCGTTCGTACTTGCGGTGGCCGAAGTGCGAGATGTCGATGCCGAACTTGCGGAACCGTGAGCGGAGATAGCTGTCGAGCCTTGGATATCTCACCGTGCCGAGGAAATCGATGACCTCCTCGATGTGTGTGCACTGGGCGACGGCCTCGGCGAGGCGGTGCGCCGGGTACGACTGCCGCGCCCTCATCGGTGCCCCTGCGAGCGGCCACGGTAGGTGTCGGTGGTGGAGTGACAGTTGGGACAGAGAAAGCGCAGGTTCTCATGCCGATTGTCCCGCCAGTCGCCGCTGATGTGATCCACCTCCAGGGCGAGCGGTTCGCCGAGCCAGACGGCCTGGTTGCCGCACCCGGCGCAGCGCTCCTCAACACCGGTTTCCAGCAAGGCCCGTCGCAGGCGCGCGTTCGGCACCCGCCTGGGGTGTGGGGAGCGGTCCTCCCGCAGAATCTCGTCCGGGTACCGGCGGCGTCGGTTGTCCCGCATGCGATCGGTCCGGTGATGGGGGCTGAAGTGCGATGTGTCGATGCCGAAGCCCTTCACGCGGCGGCTGATGTGGGTGTGGTGGCCGCCCACCACATCCAGGCCGAGCCGCCTCAGGACGTCGCACATGTTGGTGGAGGCGGCGACCGCCTCCGTGAGGATCTCCTTCGTCCACTTCGCGCCCGTCGCCCTTTCGAAGTGGGACGTGTCCACGCCGAGCTTCTTCATGCGTTCGCGGATGTAGTTCCGCGTACCGCTCTTCGGGTCCACCCCGAGTTTCTCCAGCGCCTCCGTCAGCGTGCGTGACGAGCGGGCCGCCTCCATCAGGCGTTCCTTCGTGTACGGGCTTTCCGGCATCGTGTTCCCTCCCCGGCCGCCTGTGCGGCTCTCGGATGGAGTAACGAGCCGATATTCGGACGGTTACGTCCGATATACGGAAGGGCCCGCGCCGGTTGCTGCCGGTGCGGGCCCTTCCGGGGGAGGCGGTGGGGGCGGGGGTCAGATGCCCAGGTCCTTGATGATCTTGGCGACGTGGCCGGTGGCCTTGACGTTGTAGAGGGCGCGCTCGACCTTGCCCTCCTCGTCCACGACCACGGTGGAGCGGATCACGCCGGTCACCGTCTTGCCGTACAGCTTCTTCTCGCCGTACGCGCCGTACGCCGCCAGGACCTCCTTCTCCGGGTCGCCGACCAGGGTGACCTTCAGGTGCTCCTTCTCGCGGAACTTGGCCAGCTTCTCCGGCTTGTCCGGGGAGACGCCGATCACGTCGTAGCCGGCGCCCGCCAGCACGTCGAGGTTGTCGGTGAAGTCGCAGGCCTGCTTGGTGCAGCCGGGGGTCAGGGCGGCCGGGTAGAAGTACACGATCACCTTGCGGCCCTTGTGGTCGGCCAGCGAGACCTCGTTGCCGTCCGCGTCGGGCAGGGTGAAGGCGGGAGCCGTGTCGCCGGGCTGGAGTCGCTCGCTCATGTCCTCAAGTCTCCTCGGGAGGGGATCCGTACGGCACGAGCGTAAGCTGACAGACTGTCCACGTCGGACTACGCCCACCCACGACCATCACGGAGGCAGCGCGGTGTCGGATGTTAGGACCCCCGCCCAGATCGAGGCGGACATCATCCGCAGGCGCGAGCAGCTCGCGGAGACGCTCGACGAGATCGGCGTGCGCATGCACCCGCAGACGATCATCGGGGACGCCAGGGCCCGGGTGGCCTCGACGGTCGACGAGACGGCGGGCCGTGCCTTCGCCGCCGTGAACCGGGTGGTCATCGACCTCAAGGCCGGCCTGCGGCACGAGGACGGCGCCCCGCGCTTCGAGCGGGTCGTGCCGGTGGCGATGGTCGCCGTGGGTCTGATCGGTCTGCTCGCCGTCTCCGCGCGTCGCAGGCGCGGGTGACCCTGGGGGGCGCGGGGCGGGCGCGGGCAGGTAGGTTCGGTACGTGAGCGATAACCCCACCCACCACGACAAGCTGCCCATCCGGATGCTGCACGACCGCGTGCTGGTCCGGTCGGACTCGCCCGAGGGCGAGCGCCGTTCCGGCGGCGGCATCCTCATTCCGGCGACGGCTGCGGTGGGCAAGCGGCTGGCCTGGGCCGAGGTGGTCGCGGTCGGTCAGAACGTGAGGACCGTGGAGCCGGGCGACCGGGTGCTGTACGACCCCGAGGACCGTGCCGAGGTGGAGGTGCGGGGCGTGGCGTACGTGCTGATGCGCGAGCGGGACCTGCACGCGGTGGCCGCGGAGCGGCTGGAGGGGTCGGAGGACTCCACCGGCCTGTACCTGTAGACGGTTTTCCGAGGAAGGGCCGGTGACCTGGGTCACCGGTCCTTTTTTCGTGTTTTGCTACGGTGGTCTGGAACCCCGACGAGACGCGCCGTACCGGGTACGACAAGACGACGCACCCCGTTCCGCTCTCGTCCCGGAGGTGCCGTCATGGCCTGGGTTCTTCTTCTCGTCGCCGGTCTGCTCGAGGTCGGCTGGTCGGTCGGCATGAAGTACACGGAGGGGTTCACGCGGCTCTGGCCGAGCGTGTTCACCGGTGCCGGCATCGTGGCGAGCATGGTGTTGCTGTCGTACGCGGCGAAGTCGCTGCCGATCGGTACGGCGTACGGCGTGTGGGTGGGCATCGGTGCGGCCGGTGCGGCGGTGCTGGGCATGGTGGTGCTGGGTGAGCCGGTGACCGCCGCCCGGATCTTCTTCATCTGTCTGCTGCTGGTGGCTGTGGTGGGTCTGAAGGCGACCTCGGGTCACTAGTTCCGCCGCTGTCGGTGCCGCCGGGGCCTCCGGTGGTGGTGGTGCCGCCCGTGGTGGTGGTGCCGCCTCCGTCGGTGCCGGTGGTGGTGCCGCCGGTGGTTCCCGTGGTGGTGCCCCCCGTGGTGCCGGTGGTGGCGCCCTGGGTCCGGCCGCCTTCGTCGCCCCCGCCCGTGTTGCCCCCGTTGTTCCCGCCCTGGGTGCGTCCCTGGTCGCGGCCATGGTTCTGGCCTTCGGTCTGGCCCTGGGGGCGGCCGGGGCGCTCGCGGTCGGGGCCGCGGGTGCGGGTGGGCTCGGCGGGCGGTACGTACGCGGCGCCGGGCTGGAGTTCCAGGTCGAAGTCGACGGGGTCGGTGCCTTCCAGTGCGGCCGCGGTGTACGCGGCCCAGATGCGGGCGGGGTAGCCGCCGCCGTTGATGCGGGCCTCGCCGAGGGCGCCGTAGAGGGGCTGGAGGGTGCCGGCGTCGGGGTCCTGGCCCATGACGGCCACGACGGTGGCGAGCTCGGGGGTGTAGGCGGCGAACCAGGCGGCCTTGTCCTCCTCGGCGGTGCCGGTCTTGCCGGCGGCGGGGCGTCCTGCGGCGAGGGCGGCGGTGCCGGTGCCGCTCTCGACGACGCTCTGCAGCATGGAGGTGGTGGTGTCGGCGGCCTCGCGGGTGACGGCCTGGCGGGGGGTGCGGCGGGGGAGGGGGACGGAGTCGCCGTCCTTGGTGATCTTCTCGACGATGGTCCAGGGGGTGTGGCGGCCGTGGTCGGCGAGGGTGGCGTAGACCTGGGTCATGTCGAGGACGCTGGCCTGGAGGGTGCCGAGGGCCATGGCGGGTACGGCGTCGAAGGCGGGTACGTCCTTGGGCATCCCCATGTCGACGGCGGTCCTCTTGACCTTGGTGGGGCCGACGTCGACGGCCAGCTGTGCGTAGACGGTGTTGACGGAGTCGTTGGTGGCTTCGCGCACCGTGATGTCCCCGTAGGAGCGCTGGTCCTCGTTCTCGGGGGCGTAGGCGATGGCGGAGCCCTGGACGGGGCGCCGGTTGTCGCCGTTGTAGAGGGTGTTGGGGGTGATGCGGCGGCCGTCCTGGGTGGTGGATCCGTTCTGGACGGCGGCGGTGAAGACGAGGGGCTTGAAGGTGGAGCCGGGGGTGTAGTCGCGCCGGGTGGCGTTGTTGACGTACTGCCTGGTGTAGTCGATGCCGCCGTAGAGGGCGACGACCTTGCCGGTTGCGGGGTCGATGGAGGCGCCGCCGGCGCGGACGATGCGGTCTTTGGCGCGGTCGGGGTCGAGCTTGCTCATGAGCTGGTCGCGGACGGCTTCGACGAAGGCGGTCTGGCGCCGTTTGTCGATGGTGGTGGTGATGCGGTAGCCGCCGGCGGCGAGGTCGGTCTCGTCGATGACCTTGTTGGCGAGGAGGTGGTCCCGGATGGTTTCGACGAGGTAGCCGCGCTGTCCGGACATGCCGGAGGGGGCGCGGACCTTGCCGGGTTCGGGGAAGGTGGTGGCGGCGCGTTCCGCGGGGTCGAGCCACTTCTTCTTGACCATGCCGTCGAGGACGTAGTTCCAGCGGGCGACGGCGCGGCCGCGCTGCTGGGGGTGGGCGACGACGTCGAAGGCGCTGGGGGAGTTGAGGAGGGTGGCGAGGTAGGCGCCCTCGGCGGTGGTGATGCGGCTGATGTCCTTGCCGTAGTAGGCCTGGGCGGCGGCCTGGATGCCGTAGGCGTTGCGGCCGAAGTAGCTGGTGTTGAGGTAGCCCTCCAGGATGGACTCCTTGGTCTCCTCGCGGCCCAGCTTGATCGCGATGAAGAACTCCTTGACCTTGCGCTCGATGGTCTGTTCCTGGCCGAGGTAGTAGTTCTTGACGTACTGCTGGGTGATGGTGGAGCCGGATTGCTTGCCCTTGCCGGTGAGGGTGTTCCAGGCGGCGCGGACCATGGCTTTGGGGTCGACGGCGCGTTCGCTGTAGAAGTCGCGGTCCTCGGCGGCGAGTACGGCTTCCTGGACGTTCCCGGGCACTTGGGCGAGGGGGACGTTCATGCGGTTGACCTCGCCGTCGCGGGCGAGCTGGGTGCCGTCGGCGTAGAGGTAGACGTTGCTCTGGGCGGTGGCCGCCTTGTTGGCGGGCGGGATGTCGACGAGGAGGTAGCCGGCGACGAGGGCACCGCCGATGAGCAGGACGATGAGGGTCAGGCCGCCTAGGAGCATGCGCCAGGTGGGGATGAGGCGGCGCCGGCCGGTGCGGCGGCGGCGGGCGGGGCCGGGTCTGCCGGTGTGTCCGGCGGCCTGCTGGCCGGGGGTGGGGCCGGTCGGCGCGTCCGGATCCCGGGGGGGCCAGCCCCTCCGAGGTGACTCGTTGCTCATGTCTCCTGGGACTCCTCGGCCGGGTGTTCTGTCGCCCTGGTGGGCGATTTCTGTTGATCTGTACCCATGGAACTACGTCGCGAGCCGGTCGGCCGATATTCGGTCGCGAGGGTTCCCTCCGCCGCACTAAGCTCGCTCGCTTTGGCTGACACGGTTTCAGGCACTGGTTCCAGGGCCTGGTTTCAGGACCTGGTTCAGGCACTGCTTCCAGGCACTGGTTTCGGGCGCTGGTTTCGGGCACGGGTTCAGACGGGTTTCCTGTTCGCGGGGTTGCCCGTCGCCCGCGCACGTCCGGATAACGATGCGGACCGCGGAAGGGAGTGAGCGGGGTGTGGTCGCAGGTGCGGCTGTACGCGGCGGTGGCGGCCGGGGGCTTCCGGCGGTACGCGACGTACGGGACGGCCACGGCGGCGGGGGTGTTCACGAACACCGTGTTCGGGTTCATCCTGGCGTACACGTACGCGGCGCTGTGGGAGGAGCGGCCCGGGCTCGGCGGGTACGACCAGGCACAGGCGCTGACCTTCGTCTGGGTGAGCCAGTCGCTGCTGGCGGCGGGGGCGCTGATCGGCGGGGGGTTCCAGGAGGAGCTGCAGGAGCGCATCCGCACGGGTGACATCGCGGTGGACCTGTACCGGCCGGCGGACCTCCAGCTGTGGTGGCTGGCGGCCGATCTGGGCCGGGCCGCCTTCCAGTTGCTGGGGCGGGGGGTGGCGCCGCTGCTCGCGGGGGCGCTGGTCTTCGAGCTGGCGCTGCCGTCGGATCCGGCGCGCTGGCTGCTGTTCCTGGTGTCGGTGTGGCTGGGGATGGTGGTGGGCTTCGCGCTGCGGTTCATCGTCGGGCTGGTGACGTTCTGGCTGCTCGACGGGGCGGGGGTGAACATGGTGGCGCTGCTGGTGTCGATGTTCTGCTCGGGGATGCTGCTGCCGCTGACCGTGTTCCCGGGCGCCTTCGGGGAGTTGGTGCGGCTGCTGCCGTGGTCGGCGATGCTGCAGGTGCCGCTGGACGTGCTGCTGGGGACGCATGCGGGGGCGGGTGCCGCGGGGCGGGCGCTGGGTTTCCAGGTGGTGTGGGCGGTGGTGCTGCTGGGGGCCGGGCGGCTGGTGCAGTCCGCGGCGACCCGGAAGGTGGTGGTCCAGGGTGGTTGAGGCGGTGCGGGGGTACGGGCTGATCGTCGCGATGTGGGTGCGGTCGACGCTCGCGTACCGGGCGTCGTTCCTGCTCGCGGTGGTGGCCAGTTTCCTGACGAGTGGGCTGGACTTCGTGGCGATCTACATCATGTTCCGGCACGTGGACGGGCTGGGCGGCTTCTCGCTGCCGGAGATCGCGCTGCTGTACGGGGCGACGACGGTGTCCCTGGGGCTGGCGGACCTGGTGCTGGGCAATTCCGACCGGGTGGGCGCGCTGATCAGGACGGGGGCGCTGGACACCATGCTGGTGCGGCCGGTGCCGGTGTTCGCGCAGGTCGCCGCGGACCGGTTCGCGCTGCGCCGGGTGGGGCGGATCTCGCAGGGCGCGGTGGTGCTGGTGTGGGGGCTGGCGGCGGCGGGGGTGGACTGGACGGCGGCGCGGGTGGTGCTGGTGCCGGTGATGCTGGTGGCCGGCGGGGGGATCTTCGCGGCGGTGTTCGTGCTGGGGGCGGCGTTCCAGTTCGTGGCCGGGGACGCGGCGGAGGTGCAGAACTCCTTCACGTACGGGGGGACGACGATGCTCCAGTACCCGCCGACGGTGTTCGCGCGGGAGGTCGTGCGCGGGGTGACGTACGTGGTGCCGCTGGCCTTCGTGAACTGGGTGCCGGCGCTGTACCTGCTGGGGCGCCCGGATCCGCTGGGGCTGCCGGACTGGGCGGCGTTCGTGAGTCCGCTGGTGGCGCTGGTGGCGTTCGTGCCGGCGGCGTTCGCGTGGCGGGCGGGGCTGCGGGCGTACCGGAGCACGGGCAGCTGACGGGCGGGGCCCTGGGGTGCGGGCGGGTGCAGGGCGGGCGGGTGCAGGGCGGGCGGTGTGGTGCGGTCGGGTGGGGTGCGGTCGGGTGTGGTGCGGGTTCGACGTGGCGCGGAAGGAAGGGCGGAGATGGCGCTGATCGAGGTGGCGGACGTCGAGAAGGTCTTCGACGTACGGCGGCGGGCGGGCCTGTTCCGCCGGGAGAAGACACAGGTCAGGGCGGTGGACGGGATCAGCTTCGAGGTCCCGCGCGGCGAGGTCGTCGGGTACATCGGCCCCAACGGCGCGGGCAAGTCCACCACGATCAAGATGCTGACCGGCATCCTCACGCCGAGCGGCGGCCGGCTGCGGGTGGCCGGCGTGGACCCGTCGCGCGACCGGAACCGCCTCGCGCACCGGATCGGCGTGGTCTTCGGGCAGCGCACCACGCTGTGGTGGGACCTGCCGCTGCGGGACTCGTACGCGCTGGTGCGCCGGATGTACCGGATCCCGGAGGCCCGCTACCGGGCCAACCTGGAGCGCTGCGTGGAGCTGCTGGACCTGGGTGCGCTGCTCGACGTACCGGTGCGGCAGCTGTCGCTGGGGCAGCGGATGCGCGGGGACATCGCGGCGGCGCTGCTGCACGATCCGGAGGTGCTGTACCTGGACGAGCCGACGATCGGCCTGGACGTGATCAGCAAGGCGAAGGTGCGGTCCTTCCTGCGGGAGCTGAACGCGGAGCGGGCCACGACGGTGCTGCTGACCACGCACGACCTCCAGGACATCGAGCAGCTGTGCGAGCGGGTGATGGTGATCGACCACGGGCGGATGGTGTACGACGGCCCGCTGGGCGGTCTGCACGAGGTGGCCGGTGCCGAGCGGACGCTGGTGGTGGAGCTGGAGCGGGAGCTCCCGCCGGTGGTGGTGAAGGGGGCGCGGACGGTGAAGGTGGAGGGGCCCCGGCAGTGGCTGGCCTTCCCTGCCTCGGATTCGGCGGCCCCGCTGGTGGCGGCGGTGGCCGCGGAGTACCCGCTGCTGGACCTGTCCGTGCGGGAGCCGGACATCGAGGACGTGATCGCACGGATGTACGCGGGCGGCGGGGTGTAGGTCCTAGGGTGGACGGTATGAGTGACGAGCTGCCCGAGCTGCGGGCTTCGGACGCCGACCGGGAGCGGGTGGCGGAGCGCCTGCGGGACGCCCTCGCCGAAGGGCGCCTCGACATGGGGGAGTTCGAGGAGCGGCTGGAGGCGGCCTTCAAGGCGCGTACGTACGCCGAGCTCGCTCCGCTCACCCGGGACCTGCCCGCCCCGGGCGGCACGGCGCCCGGGGCGCCCCTGCCGTACGCCGCGCCGCCGGCCGGGGTGCCGGCCGGTGCGTCGTCCTGGCCCGCGCGGATCGGCGGGACGGGCACGTCCTCCGGGGCGGTGGCGGTGATGTCGGGCTTCCAGCGCAAGGGCCGCTGGACGGTGCCGGCGCGGTTCGACGCGGTGGCGTTCTGGGGCGGCGGTGAGATCGACCTGCGGGAGGCGACGTTCGCCGAGCGCGAGGTGGTGCTCAACTGCGTGGCCGTCATGGGCGGCATCCAGATCACCGTGCCGCCGGGCGTGGAGGTGGACGTGCGGGGCGTCGGCGTGATGGGCGCCTTCGACCAGCGCACGGCCGGGAGCGCGCCCGAGCCGGGGGCGCCGCGCGTGGTGGTGACCGGCTTCGCGTTCTGGGGCGGGGTCGAGGTGCGGACCAAGCCGCCGAAGGCCCGGCCGGGGCTGTCGGAGGGGCCGCCGCGCAAGCAGCTGTAGGGGCTCCGCGGGTGCGATGGCGCGGGTGCCGGCCGTACCGGTTTATGCGGCTGGTCTTTGCCATCTTTTGACGGGTGTGTGGCAGGGCTGTTAAGCGCCTGTTGTCCTCTTGTGGGATCTCGGAGGGGTGGGTCAACCTTGCGTTGGCGTCCGGTAGTTGGGGACAGCGCACCGCTGTCCTTGACATGTCCCTGACTGGATTCCGCCATCCCCACACCCGAGGAGGACCCCCCACATGTCCGTGATGCGCCCACCACGCCGCACACTCGCCGGACTCAGCGCGACCGCCGTCGCCGCGCTCGTACTCGGCGCGGTCTCCGCGCTCCCCGCCGCCGCGGCCGGCACCGCCGAGGGACACATCGAGAACGCGGGCGCCCCCGGCGCCATATCCGGCAGCTACATCGTCACCCTCGACGGCGCCGCCGCCGACTCCGCGCAGGGCCGGGCCATCGCCCGCGAGTACGGCGCGAAGATCAACAGGACCTACAAGAAGGCCCTCAACGGCTACGCGGTCCGGCTGAGCGAGGCACAGGCCCGCAAGCTCGCCGCGGACCCGGCCGTGAAGTCGGTGGTCCAGAACCGCCGCTTCACCATCGACGCCACCCAGCCGAGCCCGCCGTCCTGGGGCCTGGACCGGATCGACCAGAAGGCCCTGCCGCTCAACCAGAGCTACACGTACCCCGACCTCGCCGGCCAGGGCGTGACGGCGTACATCATCGACACCGGTCTGCGGATCACCCACCAGGACTTCGGCGGCCGGGCCTCGTACGGCTACGACGCCATCGACAACGACAACACCGCGCAGGACGGCCACGGCCACGGCACGCACGTCGCCGGCACCGTCGGCGGCACCTCGTACGGCGTCGCGAAGAAGGTCAAGCTGGTCGGCGTCCGCGTCCTGGACAACTCGGGCTCCGGCACCACCGAGCAGGTCGTCGCGGGCATCGACTGGGTCACCCAGAACGCCGTGAAGCCGGCCGTGGCCAACATGTCGCTGGGCGGCGGCGCCGACTCCGCGCTCGACACGGCCGTACGCAACTCCATCGCGAGCGGCATCACGTACGCGGTGGCGGCGGGCAACGAGTCCACCAACGCCAGCACCAAGTCCCCGGCCCGCGTGACCGAGGCCATCACCGTCGGCGCCACGACCAGCAGCGACGCCAAGGCCAGCTACTCCAACTACGGCACGGTCCTGGACCTGTTCGCCCCCGGCTCCTCGATCACCTCGGCCTGGAACAGCGGCGACACGGCGACCAACTCCATCTCCGGCACCTCGATGGCCAGCCCCCACGTCGCGGGCGCGGCGGCGCTGTACCTGGCGAGCAACCCGTCGAGCACCCCCGCGCAGGTGTCCACCGCCCTGGTGAACGCGGCCACCCCGAACGTGGTGACCAGCCCCGGCACCGGCTCGCCGAACCGCCTGCTGTACGTCGGCGGCGGCTCGACCACGCCGCCCGGGCCGCGGTTCGAGAACACCGGCGACTACGCGATCAACGACAACTCCACCGTGGAGTCCCCGGTCACCGTGAGCGGCGTCCCGGGCAACGCCCCGGCCACCCTCTCCGTCGCGGTCGACATCAAGCACACCTACATCGGTGACCTGAAGGTCGACCTGGTGGCGCCCGACGGCTCCGTCTACACCCTGCACAACCGCAGCGGCGGCAGCGCGGACAACATCATCCAGACCTACTCGGTCAACGCCTCCTCGGAGGTCGCGAACGGGACCTGGAAGCTCCGGGTGAACGACAACGCGAACATCGACACCGGCAAGATCGACTCCTGGGCCCTGCAGTTCTGAGGTCCTGAGGTCTGAGGTCCACGCCCTGACCCGGGCAGCGTGAGGGGGGCGGCCGCCACGAGCGGCCGCCCCTTCCGCGTCCCCGCCCCCGGCAGCGTGCCCGCCCCCTTCCGCGTCCCCGCCCCGGCAGGGCCCCCGCCCCCGGCTCCCGCCCTAGGGCATGCGCATGACCCCGCCGGGCGCCGGGCGCCGCTGCGGGAACGGCAGCGGCTCCGCCACCCGGCCGGCAGCCAGGACGAGCCCGCTGGCCCGGTGTACGGCGAGGAAGCCGAAGGGCCGGTCGAAGGCCACCCGGATCCGGCGGACGCGGTGCCTCGCCGGCGGCGGGCCGCCCCCGGGCCGCATCGCGATCGCGGTGACCGCCGCCGCGCGGAAGCCCTCCGCGTGGAACTCGGCCCGCGCCGACTGCCGGGCCTCGCCGACCGCGAGCGGCTCCGCGCTGATCCCGGGGAAGTGGTCCCCGTCCCGGAGTGCCGTCGCCAGCCCGAACAGCTGCGCCCGCTCCGTCAGGTCGTGCTCGGCCGAGACCTCGAACGCCACGGTCGAGACCTCCAGCGAGGGCGTCGGGGAGAACGCCTCCACGATGCCCACCGTCACGCCCGGGCCCGGGGTCCCCTCGGGCAGCAGGTCCCCGGGCAGGGCGGGGATGACGCCCGTCGACACGTCCAGGCCCAGCGCCAGCGCCTCGCCGGCCGGCACCTCCTCCGGGGCCCGTACGAGGTGGACGTCCACCCCGGCCTCGCCGCCGACCTGGAGGACGGTGAGCGGGCCGGCCGGGGTCCGGGCGACGCCGACCCGGTCGAGCGACGACGTCAGGCGGTACAGGCCCGCGACCGTACGGCCCGCCCAGGGCCCGTCCGCGGGACGCTGTGGCACCGGCTCGAAGGCGTGCAGCCAGGACACGTCGAGCGCCAGCGCCGAGGCCAGCACCATCAGGGCCGCGGCGGGGTCGGTCACCGGCATCTTCTCGATCAGCCCGCCGGTGCGTTCCTTGGCCCAGGTGTCCAGGGCGGCCCGGTCCGTGTCCGGTACGCCGGTGAGGGTGCCGCGGGTGCCCTCCGGCAGGCCCGCGGCCCACCGCTCGCGCAGGGGCAGGGCGGCGCGGGTCCACAGGCCCAGGGCGGTCTCCAGGCCGCCGATCCCGGCGAGGCCCTGGAACAGCTCCCGGG
Source organism: Streptomyces sp. NPDC101118 (assembly GCF_044759445.1). Taxonomy (NCBI): domain Bacteria; kingdom Bacillati; phylum Actinomycetota; class Actinomycetes; order Kitasatosporales; family Streptomycetaceae; genus Streptomyces; species Streptomyces sp. NPDC101118. Next base: position 133,992 of record NZ_JBIVZG010000016.1, read on the forward strand.
CCGTGGCGGCCGCCTCCCCGGCCGGTATGCCGAGCGCGTCCGCGAGTTCGTCGCGGGCCGGGCCCTCGGCGCCGTCGGCCAGGAGGGCGAGCAGGGGCCAGAGCCCGGCCGCCGTGAACACGGTGCTGTCCCCGGAACCGAGCGAACGGGCCCACCGCCGGGTGAGCCCGTTCACCGTCCGTACGGTCGAATTCCTCATGGGCCGGAGTCTGGCAGGCGGTGCTGTCAGCGCGTCAGGCCCCGGTCCACGGCGGTGATCAGCTCGCCGTCGGGGGTGTCGGCGTCGAGGGACCAGAACATCGCGCCGCCCAGGCCGTTGGCGCGTACGTAGGCGGACTTGCGGCGCAGCACCTGCGGGTCGTCGTACGTCCAGAGGGTGGTGCCGTCGAAGAGCCAGGCGTGGCCGCCGCGGCGGTCGCGGTACACCTCGTACGTGCCGGAGGCGGCGAGCTTCTTGAGGGCCTTGTAGTCCTCGTAGCCCGGGGCCCAGGTGGCCGGGGCGGGGCCGGTGGCGGGCTGGCCCATGCCGTCGCCGCCGCCGGTGACGCCGGTCCAGCCCTGGCCGTAGAAGGGCATGCCCACCACGAGCTTGCGGGCCGGGGCGCCGCGCTGCAGCCAGGCGCGCACGGTGCCGTCCACGCTGAAGTCGTCGCGGGCGTGGAGGGCGGACTGCTGGGCCGTCACGGGCTCGCCCGAGACGTGGAAGTCGTAGCCCTGGAGGGTGACGAAGTCGAGGTCGCGCATGATCTTCCGGACCTCGAAGCCCGCGTCGATCTTGGCCGGGGCGGTGGGCACGAACGCGGAGAGCTCGTACTTCCGCTTCACGGTCCGGCCGTACGCGTCGAGCTGGGTGCGGAACTCGTGGACCAGGGCGGTGAAGTTCCGCTTGTCCTCGGGCCGGTACTTCGTGTCGGTGTCGCCCGCGGAGCCGGGCCACTCCCAGTCGAGGTCGATGCCGTCGAAGACGCCGGCGGCCGCGCCGGCTCCGCCGCGGGTGCCGTCCTGCGGGAGGTTGCCCTTGACGTAGAGGTCGAGGCAGGAGGAGACCAGGGCCTTGCGGGAGGCGGGGGTCAGGGCGGCGTCGGAGAAGTGGGTGGACCAGCTCCAGCCGCCCAGGGAGAGCAGCACCTTCAGGCCGGGGTGCCGGGCCTTGAGTTCGCGCAGCTGGTTGAAGTTGCCCGCGAGCGGCTGGTCCCAGGTGTCGGCGACGCCGTCGACGGAGTTCGCGGCGTCCAGCGGGCGCTGGTAGTCGGCCCAGGCGTCGGCCTCGCCGGGGATGTTGCCCATGACGCACCTGCCGTCGGAACCGATGTTCCCGAAGGCGTAGTTGACGTGGGTCAGCTTGGCGGCGGTGCCGCTGGTGTCGAGGTCCTGGACCTGGAAGTCGCGTCCGTAGACGCCCCACTGGGTGAAGTAGCCGACGCGCTTGTACGCGTGCCGGGCGTGGGAGGTCGCGGCGGTGCGGTCCGTGGTGCGGTCGGCGGTGTCGTCGGCGCCCGCGGCGGGTGCGAACGCGGTGAGGAGGGAGAGGGAGCAGGCGGCTACGGCCAGCCTGGCGAGTGTGCTGCGGCGCATGGGCTTCCTTCGGACTTCCAACGCGGATACGGGAGTTGCCGGGCCGTGCACCGGGGAACGTATTGGTCTGGACCATCCCGGTCAAGGGGAGGTTGACGAAGCGGCCGGAAACGCTTGATCGTTGTACTGTCGGTAAGGGCTGCGCCGCAGGTTTCCCGACCTCACCTTCATCACATTGGGTGAATCTTTGGCCCTCGCTTGCGGTCAACAACCGACGGTTGCCAGGCTGTTGCTGTCTGTCAACCTGATGGGAGTGGCCCGTGACTTTCGGTGAGCAGCCGGCCTATCTGCGCGTCGCGGGGGATCTACGACGCAAGATCGTCGATGGGTCCCTGCCCCCGCACACCCGGCTGCCCTCGCAGGCCCGGATCCGCGAGGAGTACGGCGTGTCCGACACGGTCGCGCTGGAGGCGCGCAAGGTCCTCATGGCGGAGGGCCTCGTCGAGGGCCGCTCGGGCTCGGGCACGTACGTACGGGAGCAGCCGGTGCCCAGACGCGTGGCCCGCGCCGGGTACCGCACGGGGGGCACGTCCACCCCCTTCCGGCAGGAGCAGGCCGACAGCGGGGCGCGCGGCACCTGGGAGTCCAGCAGCGAGCAGACCACCGCGCCGCCCGAGATCGCCAAGCGCCTCGGGATCGAGCCGGGCGACCGTGTGATGTGCACGCGGTACGTCTTCCGCGACGCCGGCGAGCCCATGATGCTCTCCACCTCCTGGGAGCCCCTCGCCGTCACCGGCCGCACGCCCGTGATGCTGCCGGAGGAGGGGCCGCTGGGCGGCTGCGGCGTCGTGGACCGGATGGCCGCGATCGACGTGGTCGTGGACAACGTCGTGGAGGAGGTCGGCGCCCGCCCGGGGCTCGCGGAGGAGATCCTCGCGCTCGGCGGGGTCCCGGGGCACGTGGTCCTGGTCATCGGCCGCACGTACTTCGCCTCGGGACGCGCGGTCGAGACCGCCGACGTCGTCGTCCCGGCGGACCGCTACCGCGTGGCGTACCACCTGCCGGTCCGGTAGCGGGGGCGGGGGCGCGGGCCGGGGCGACTGTGGGGATGCGGGCCGGGGCGCGGGGGCGCGGGAGTGCCGGGGCCGGTCGGTGCCGCGTACGGGCCGGCCGCGAGCGGGAGCGTACGGTAGCCGGACGCGGTGTCCGGGTGCGTTAACCCGGAGTTGACGTGACGTCAGGCCGCGTAACCGCCGGGCAACGGCGCCGTGCGGCGGCCCGTCACGCACCCGCCCTACGGTCCCCGCATGACGGACACGGCCACCCACACCCCCCGGCGCCAGGGCCCCCGCCGCAACTACGCCCGGCTCGCCGCCGACGAGAGCCGCGAGGACTACTCGCTGCGCTACGCCCCCCACTCGTTCCGCCGCTGGTCCCCCGGCGCGGTCGCCGGCACCGCGCTCGGCGGCATCGCGTACCTCGCCGACTTCGCCATCGGCGCCTCGATCGTCTTCGCCTACGGGTTCACCAGCGGGATCGCGGCCATCCTGGCCGCCGCGGTGGTCATCTTCCTCACCGGGATCCCCATCGCCCGCGCCTGCGCCCGCCACGGCCTGGACATGGACCTGGTCACCCGGGGCGCCGGCTTCGGCTACTTCGGCTCGACCCTGACCTCCCTCATCTACGCGTCCTTCACCTTCATCTTCTTCGCGCTCGAAGGCTCGATCATGGCCCAGGCGCTGCACCAGGCCACCGGGCTGCCGGTCGAACTCGGCTACCTCGTCACCACGCTCGTCGTCATCCCGTTCGTCTTCCGCGGCATGGGCGCCCTCGCCCGCCTCCAGGCCTGGACCCAGCCCGTGTGGATCCTCGGGCTGGTGCTCCCCTTCCTGGTGCTGGCCTTCGAGGCCCCCGGCTCCTGGGCGGAGTTCGCCCACTTCGGCGGCACCGAGGGCGCCGGCTCCGGTTTCTCCTGGATCGGCTTCGGCTTCGGCACCGGCATCGCGCTCTCCCTCATCGCCCAGATCGGCGAACAGGCCGACTACCTGCGCTTCATGCCGGCCAGGACCGAGAAGAACGCCCGCACCCGGCGGCTCGCCGTCCTGGCCGCCGGCCCCGGCTGGGTCGTCATCGGCGCGGCCAAGCAGATCGGCGGCGCCTTCCTCGCCTTCGTCGCCCTCGAAGCCGTCGGCAAGACCCATGCCCTGGAGCCCATCGCCCCCCAGATCGAGGCGCTGCGCCCCTGGCTCGGCGCGTTCGCCCTGCCCGCCGCGGCCGTGTTCGTGATCGTCTCCCAGATCAAGATCAACGTCACCAACGCCTACAGCGGCTCGCTGTCCTGGTCGAACTTCTTCTCCCGGATCACCCACCGCCACCCGGGCCGGGTCTGGTACATCTTCCTGAACCTCGCCATCGCGCTCACGCTGATGGAACTCGACATGTTCGCCGTGCTCGGCAAACTGCTGGGGTTCTACTCCAACGTCGGCATCGCCTGGATCGCCGCGGTCGCCGCCGACCTCGTCATCAACAAGCGGCTGGGACTCAGCCCGCCCTACATCGAGTTCAAGCGGGCCTACCTGTACGCGGTGAATCCGGCCGGATTCGGGGCGATGGCCATCGCCTCGGTGCTGTCCATCCTCGCGTTCTTCGGGCTCTTCGGCCGGTACGCCGAGGCCTTCTCCACCTTCATCGCCGCCGGGGTCGCGCTGCTGCTCTGCCCCCTGATCGCCTGGGCCACGAAGGGGAAGTACTACCTCGCGCGCCCGAATCCCGTGAACGGCCCGGACGCCGACGTGCCCGACGTCACCGCCACCCACGAGTGCACCGTCTGCGAGACGGCGTACGAACTCCCCGACATCGCCGACTGCCCCGTCCAGTCGGGCCCCATCTGCTCGCTGTGCTGCTCGCTCGACGCCACCTGCGGCGACGTCTGCCGCAAGGGGAGCGGAGGGGGTGCGGTGGTGCTCCCGATGCCGTCCGTGCGCCGGATCTGACCCCGCGCACGCGCCTCAGTCGTACGCATGGCCGGATGCGTACGCCTGTGAGGTATCTCTTCGTGAAAACACGTATCCGCTCCGTAAAGGTCGGGCGTAAGCTCAGGCATATGCATCATGCGGTTTCCTGGGTGTGCCCGTCGGCGGAGGGTGAAGCGCGATGAACGACAGCGGTGCCGAGCTCCCGTGGCTGGTGATACGGCAGGACGACAACGGCAACCGCTACCGGGTGGGCCGCTACGCCACCCGGGCCGAGGCCCAGAAGGTCGCCGACAGCCTCGACGACCGCGGCCACAAGCAGCTGTACTGGGTCGAGCGGATCGGCCAGACGGTCACGCAGAACTGACGCACGGAACGACCCCCGACAGATCCCATAGGCTCCGCCCATGACGGTACGCGTGGTCGTGGGCGGAGCCCTTTGTCATGACGGGCGCCTGCTGGCCGCACGGCGCAGCGCCCCTCCCGAGCTGGCCGGACGCTGGGAGCTGCCGGGCGGCAAGGCCGAACCCGGCGAGACCGGGCGAGAGGCGCTGGTCCGCGAGCTGCGCGAGGAGCTCGGCGTCGAGGCCGAGCCGCTGGAGCGCCTCCCGGGGGAGTGGCCCCTGAAGCCCGGGCTGGTCCTGCACGTGTGGACCGCCCGCCTCGTCTCCGGCGAGCCCCGGCCGCTGGAGGACCACGACGAGCTGCGCTGGCTCGGCCCCGACGAGCTCGACGCCGTCGACTGGCTCGACCAGGACCGCCCCGCCGTCGCGGAGGCCGGCCGCCGCCTGCGGGCCGGCCGCGTCTGACCCCTCCGACACGCTTCGCCCGCCCCTCGACGTCCCGTCCTCCCCTCTGGCCACACCCGGCGCACGGTCGGGCGCGCGGGGTCGTCGTGGTGCGCCGGGCAGGGCGCATGGGGTCGGGTACATACGCCGTTCGTGCCACAGTGCGCCGGTGGGTGGGCCCCCGGGCGGTACGACGCCCCGGATATCGGGTATGTCGCTATTAATCCCTATCTCGTCCCTCTGAAAACCGGACTGGGGCCCCACGGGGCCCGGGAAGTGATCGGCGTGATCGAGACCGAAGGCGACCGCGCCGACCGCGCCGAGTGGGCCTTTCCCGCCGAACCCGGCGCGGTCCGCACCGCCCGTCACGCCGTCCGCGGCGCGCTGCGGACCTGGGGTCTCGACTCCGTCGGCGACGTGACCGTCCTGCTGGTCAGCGAGCTGGTGACCAATTCCCTGCGGTACGCGTCCGGGCCGATCGGCGTCCGGCTGGTACGACGAGATCCGGCCACCGACGCCTCCGTACCGCGCCCCGCGCTGCTCGTGGAGGTCTCCGATCCGCTTCCGGATCCGCCCCGCGAACGGGTCGCCACAGCAGACGACGAAGGGGGGCGGGGACTGCACCTGGTGGCGGTCTCCGCACAGCGCTGGGGCACCCGCCACGGAAAGACGGGGAAAACCGTGTGGTTCGAGTTGGCGCTGCCCGGTGAGTAAAGAGGTGAAGGGACTCCGAAGATCACCGCGAGCGGACCGGAGCCGCCACCGTGCCGACGGGGCCACGGGGGCGACCGAGACCGTGCTGTGATCGAGAACGCCGTACCGGTGATGGCCGTGGTGCTGAATACTTCGTCCATGACCGGTCCGGTTGCGGTGAGCTGGAGGGGACGGTCGCGTGAGCGAAATACCTGCGCAGGCACGAGAGACCCAAGTGCCCGGAGAACTGTGGCGCGAAAGCATGTGGCACAGCAGTCCGCCCGGCTCGATCTATGACTACATACGGGTCGCCTCGTTCTCGATCGGGCCCGACGGGCTGGTCGACCAGTGGAGCCTGCGCGCCGAAGAACTCTTCGGGCTGAGGGCGGCCGACGCGGTGGGCCGCGACCCGGTCGAGGCCTTCATGCCCGCCGAGCTGCGGGCCGGCGGCCACCGCAAGATCGCCGAGATCCTCGACGGCAAGGAGTGGACGGGCCTCGTCCCCTTCCGGATCCCGGGAGGCGACGGCGAGCACGGGGTGGCCGAGATCTACGTCATGCCCACCGAGACGGAGGACGGCGACCGGGCCGCACTCTGCGTCGTGGTCGACCTCCAGGCGCTGCGGCGCATCGAGTCCGACCTCGCCGCCTCTCAGGCGATATTCGGCCAATCTCCGTTCGGGTTCCTCCTCTTCGGCACGGACCTGACCGTCCAGCGCGCGAACCGCCGGTTCGCGACCGTCTTCGGCGGCGCCGTGGAGGACCACCGCGGCCGCACCGTCCACGACTACCTCTCCCGCCGCGAGGCCGACCGCATGACCGCCGCGCTGGAACGGGTCCTGGAGACCGGCGAGGCCGTCACCGACCTGCGCATCGTCGGCGCCGCGCCCGGCAGCCGCGAACAGCGCCACTGGTCCATCAACCTCTACCGCGTCCACGGCGCCTCCGGCCGCCCCATCGGCGTCGCCGGCCTGGGCACCGACGTCACCCGCCGCCACCTCGCCGCCCGCGAGGCCGCCGGCGTACGCCGCAACCTCGCCCTGCTCAACGAGGCCGGCTCCCGCATCGGCAACTCCCTCGACCTGGAGACCACCGCCCGCGAACTGCTCGACGTCACCGTCCCCGGCTTCTGCGACCTCGCCGCCGTCGACCTCTACCAGGGGCTGCTCCAGGGCGACGACGACGGCCCCGGCCGCGTGCACGCGCCCGGCCCCGGCCACGGCAACGGACCCGGCACCCAACGCCCGTACTCCGCCGCCACCGGCACCGCCGGCGGACGGCTCCCCTCCGCGCCCCTGCGCCGCGTCGCCTTCGCCAGCGCCGTCTCCGACGCCCCGCTGACCGGCACCGCCGCGTCCGTCGGCGAAGGGGCCGAACCCGCCGGTCCGGTCGCCGTCGGCGAGATCCACCGCTACCCCGCGGCCTCGCCCGGCGCCCTCGCCCTGCGCACCGCCCGGCCCCGGCTGATCCTGGGCTCCGGCCCCGACGACCTGGTGCAGTCCACCCTCGTCGTGCCGATGGTCGCGCACGACACGGTGGTGGGACTTGCCCAGTTCTCCCGTACCAAGGGCAGCGAGCCCTTCGGTGAGCGGGACCGCGCCGTGGCCGTCGAACTGGCCGCCCGCGCCGCCGTGTCCATCGACAACGCCCGCCTCTACCGCCGCGAGCACGAACGCGCCCTGATCCTCCAGCGCAGCCTGCTCCCCCCCGGCGACCCCGAGGCCGCCGGCCTGGACATCGCCTGCCGCTACCTCCCGGGCAACACCGCCACCGAGGTCGGCGGCGACTGGTTCGACGTCATCGAACTGCCCGGGCACCGCACGGCGCTCGTCGTTGGCGACGTGATGGGCCGCGGGCTGCGGGCGGCCGTCGCCATGGGCGAACTGCGCACCGCCGTACGCACCCTCGCCCTGCTGGACCTCGAACCCGCCGAAGTGCTGTCCGCGCTCGACGAGGTCGCCCGCGGCCTCGGCGCGCCGGGCGGCGCCCAGGCCTCCCGCTCCCGGGACGCCGACCTGTCCGAGGTGTACCTCGCCACCTGCGTGTACGCCGTCTACGACCCCGTCACCCGGCGCTGCACCATCGCCAACGCCGGCCACATGCCGCCCGTGCTCGTGGAGAGCGGCGAGGCGGGGGCGCTGCTGCTTGAGGTGCCGCCCGGCATGCCGCTGGGCGTCGGCGGCGAGCCGTTCGAGGAGGTCGAGGTGGAGCTCCCGGAGGGCGCGCTGCTCGCCCTCTACACCGACGGGCTGGTCGAGTCCCGCGACCACACCCTGGACGAGGGGCTGCGGGGCCTGCGCGAGGCGCTGACCGACCCCTCCCGGCCCCTGGAGGACGTCTGCGACCACGTGCTGAACAGCCTGGAGACCCGGCACGGCGAGGACGACATCGCCCTGCTGATGGCGCGGGTCCAGGGGCTGCCGGGTGACGCGGTCGGCGACTGGTCGCTGCCGCGGGAGGCCGTCTCGGTGGGCCGCGCCCGGGAGTTCGCCCGGGCGCAGCTGGTGGCGTGGGGTCTCGAAGGCCTCGCGGACACCACGGAACTGCTGGTCAGCGAGCTGGTCACCAATGCCCTGCGGTACGGCGAGGGCGAGATCCGGCTGCGGCTGCTGCTGGACCGGACCCTGGTGTGCGAGGTCTGGGACGGGGCCCTGGCGCAGCCGCGGCGGCGGCGGGCGCGCGACACCGACGAGGGGGGCCGGGGGCTGCAGCTGGTGGGCCTGCTCAGCACGTCCTGGGGCAGCCGGCGGACCCCGCGGGGCAAGACGGTGTGGTTCGACCTGGCCCTCCCGGGCGCCGAGGTCGCGGCCGCGGGTGAACTCTCGGCGGAGCAACTGCTGGAGCTCTACGGGTAGCCGGTCCCCGTGCGGGGTGCGGTTCGCTGCCGGTCCCGTGCCGGGTGCGGTCCCGTGCCGGGTGCGGTGCGGTGTGCCGGGGGCGCGGGTTCCGTGCCGGGTGCGGTGCGGTGCGGTGCGTTGCCGGGGGCGCGGGTTCCGTGCCGGGTGCCGTTGCGTGCCGGGGGCGCGGTGCCGATGCCATGTGCGGCGCCGTGCGGGGTGCGGTCCGTTGCCGCTGCGCGGAGCCTTCTCCCCGCCCCGCCCTTTCTCCGTTTCCCGGGGCTCCGCCCCGGACCCCGCGCCTCAAACGCCGGCGAGGCTGTATTCAGCCCCTCCGGCGTTTGAGGAGCGGGGGTCCGGGGGCGGAGCCCCCGAAGGGGTCCGGGCGGAGCCCGGGGAACGGTGGAAGGGCGGGTAGGGGACTCGCCCCGCAGGGCAACGACCCGCACCCGGCAGACGGCCCGCACCGCATCCGGCATGGGACCGGCATCCGGCACGGGACCGCATCCGGCATGGGACCGGCATCCGGCACGGGACCGGCATCCGGCACGGGACCGCACCCGGCACGGGACCCGCACCCGGCACGGGACCGGCACCCGGCATGGGACCGGCATCCGGCACGGGACCGGCATCCGGCACGGGACCGCACCCGGCACGGGACCCGCACCCGGCACGGGACCGGCACCCACCCGGGAGGGTCAGGCGGCGCGGTTCTTCAGGGCCGCCAGCCGCGCTTCGATCTCCGACCGGCGGCCAAGGTCGTCCAGGGACTCGAACTGCGCGTCCAGCGAAGAGGCGGCCAGCTCCTCCTTGCCCAGCGCCCGTGCCTCCTCCCGCCGCACCTTGTCCTCGAACCGGCTGATCTCACTCGTCGGGTCCAGCACGTCGATGCTCTTCACCGCGTCCAGCATCGTGTTCTGCGCCTGCGCCGTCCTCGCCCGCGCCACCAGCTCGTCCCGCTTCGCCTGCAGCTCCGTCAGCTTCGCCTTCATCGAGTCCAGCCCGGACTTCAGCTTGTCCACGACCTCCGTCTGCGCCGCGATCGTCGGCTCCGCCGTCTTCGCTTCCCTCTCCGACTGGAGCTGCCGGCCCAGCGCGACCTTCGCCAGGTTGTCGAAGCGGTCCGCGTCCGCCGTCGAGCCCGCCGCCCGCAGCTCGTCCGCCTTCCGGCTCGCCGCCAGCGCCTTCTCGCCCCACTCGGCGGCCGCTTCCACGTCCTCCCGGTGGTCCTGCTCCATCAGCCGCAGGTTGCCGATCGTCGTCGCGACCGCCTGCTCCGCCTCCGAGATGTTGTTGCCGTAGTCCCGGATCAGCTGGTCCAGCATCTTCTGCGGGTCCTCCGCCTGGTCCAGCAGCGCGTTGATGTTCGCCTTCGCCAGCTGGGTGACGCGGCCGAGGATGGTCTGCTTGCTCATCGTGGATCGCTTTCCTCGTAGTGGTCGTACGCGTACGTCAGAAACGGCCGCCGCCGCCCATGCGCCCCCGCGTGCCCCCGCCCCCGAACGAACCCGGACCCGGCCCGGAGCCGCCGCCGAAACCGCCCCCGGAGCCACCGCCCCGGCCCCCGCCGAAGCCCCCGGACCCGCCGCGCAGGATCTCGCCGAGGATGATCCCGCCCAGTACGGCGCCCCCGCGGCCGCCCGCGCCGCCACCGCCGTACGGCGGCTGGAAGCCCCGTACGTCCCGCTCGGCCAGCTCCTGCGCCTCGCGGGCCAGCGCGTCCGCCCGCTGCGCCTCCGCCAGCGCGCCCGAGGCGTCCTGGCCGGCCAGGGCCCGGGCCCGCTCCAGGTGCCGCTGCGCCTCCGCCAGCCGGGTGCGGGCCTGGCTGCCGACGGCGCCCCGCGTCGTCGTGACGTAGTCCGAGGCCGCACCGATCGCGCTCCGCGCGGTCAGCAGCGCCTGGTCCAGCAGGGCCCGGGCGCGCTGGTTCGCGGTCTCCCGCTCGCGCGCCCCGGCCAGAGCCTCGTCGAGGGCCGCGTCCGCCTCCTCGACCCGGCGCAGCGCGTCGATCGGGTCGTACCGCCCGCCCGCCACCTCCTGCCGTACGTCGGCCAGCACCGCCTCGGCCCGGCCGATCCGGCCCCGCAGGTCCGCGGTCGACACCCCCTCGGAGGTGCCGGTCAGCAGCCCGCGCGCGTCCGCGAGGTCCGTCTCGGTCTCGGTGAGCGCGCCGTCGAGCTTCCCGGCTGCCTCGGCCAGCTCCTGCGCGCGCCGCTCGACCGCGTCGACGAGCGTGGCGGCCTGGTCCACGGCGCCCTCGGCGGCCCGCACCTGCACGGCCGCCCGCGCGTTGTCGCCGGCGTCCACGGCCTGCCGGGCCAGGCCCAGGCTGGTGGTGGCGAACAGCAGCCGGTCCTTCGCCTGTTCCGGGTTGCTCCCCACGGGCGCCGAGGCGGAGTCGGCGTACCGGCCGCGCAGCGCGGTCAGGGTGGCCTCGGCGATGCCGGCCCGGCCGGTGAGCTCGCGGAACTGCGCCTCGACCGCCTCCAGGGCCTGCGGGGCGTTCTTCTCCAGGGCGCGCAGCCGGTCGAAGTCCGCCGACTCCCCGTCCAGCCGCCGGTTCGCCTCGGTGCAGCGGGCGATGATCTCGTCGAGCATCCGGCGGCGGGTGGGCTCGTCCTCCGGGTACGCGTCGTCGAGCTGCTGGCGCAGCCGGAAGGCGGCGGTGAGTTCGTCCTGGGCGTACGCGAGGGCCTCGGTGAAGGGCTTCGCGGCCTCCTCGCCGAACTGCGCCGACGCGAACCCGAGTTCCTCGGTGCTGGTGCGCACCGCGTCGTCGGTCTCGACGAGCAGTGCCTTCGCCTTGGCGTCGAGCTCCTCCACCGACGGCTGTCCGGGCGCCGGCCCGCCCCAGGTGGCGGTCCTGCCGGGCGGGGTACCGGACTTCTTGCGCCGGCTGCGGGTGTACGCGTACACGCCGAGCGCCCCGGCCGCGCCGACCGCCACCACTGGCAGTACGTAGTCCCCGGCGCCGCTCTCACTGCCGGAACCGGCACCGGGATCGGGGTCGCCCGGGGTGATCGAGGGGGTGGGCACGGGCCTGCCGTCGAGCACCGCGCCGTACCCGTCGGCCGCACCGATCGCGGCGCCGGCCCAGTCGTTCTGCCGCAGTGCCGGCTCGACGGCGTCCCGGGCCACCGTGGCGAGCTGCGCCTCGGTGAACCCGGAGTCGGCATCGGCCGAATAGGCGTACTGGCGGGCGCCGGTGGCGACGGCGAGGAGCAGGTCGTTCTGGCCGAGCCCGTTGCGCTCGGCAGTGGCGTCGGCCCAGCTCTGCGGTGACCGCCCGGAGAAGTCGTCCACGTACGCCACGAACAGCTGCACCCGGTGGCCGGCGTAGAGCCGCTCCAGCGCCTCGACTACCTCCCCCCGCCGCTCCCCGAGAGCCCCGACCCGGTCGGTCACCTGCCCCTGCCGGTCGAGGGAGATCGGATCGTCGGCCCGCGCGCCGGCGGCATGCACGACGAGCAGCACGCCGAAGGCCAGCAGAACGGCGGCGGCCGCCATGGCGGCGCGCAGGGGTATCCGGTCGCTGGCACGTCTCTTCGGCGGCGTCACATTTGGGAGGGTATGGGGGCCGGTGCCCCCTCGCGACCGGAGCCGCAGGGGGGCGAGCGGACGGCCGCAGGCCGTGGAGGGGCTGGTGTCAGGAGAAGATGACGGACCTGAGCTTCAGACGGTCCCCGAACTTCTTGCCCGGGTTCATGACGTAGAAGACGTCACCCTCGCAGTCGAAGTCGAGGAAGACCGTGGCCGTGGCGTCGGTGAAGTTCTGGGGCGCGAAGGCCGCGTTCTCCTCGGTGGCTCCGAAGAGGTTGATGCAGGTGCCGCTCTCGGGATCGGCCAGACCGGCTTGGACGCCGGGTCCGACCTTGTAGAGGAAATCGCCGGTGGAGGCGCTGGCGGGGTTGGGTGCGGACATGACGAGGGCGAGCACGCCGACTGCGGTGACGGCGGCCTGGCGAAGGCGCATGGAACGGCCCTTCGGGGACGGGTACGTGGCAGTACCAAGTGATCGATGCGAAATCACTCTAGAAGGGCTGAAAAAGCCGAAACGTTCCCTTCTGGCGCCTCGCCGTGTCGCCCCTCAGAGCCCGGATGAACGCCGCCCATGCGTCGTGGCCGAAGGCCACCAGAGGCCCACCGCCGTCCGCGCGCTGGGCGATGCGGGTGCCGGTGGGGTCCTGGGCGACGTAGACGCAGGCCTCGCCCTCACCGCAATGGGACGCCTTCCGCCAGGTGGGGTTGGGCATGACGGGCCCCTTCACGGCTTCCGGGATGACTGCAGGTCGGCGGCCCTCACGGCCTGTATGAACGCCGCCCAGGCGCCGGAATCCACGGCCACCACAGGTCCGCCGCCGTCCGCGCGCTGGGCGACGCGGGTGCCGGTGGGGCCGTGGGCGACGTAGACGCAGGCCTCGCCCTGTGCGCAGTACGACGACTTCTGCCACGACAGCGGCTCGTTCATCAGTGGGTCTCCTTCACAGCGAAGCGGCGATCTGGCGGATGAACTCAGCCGACTCTGCACGCTGAAGGGCCAGTCCCTCCAGGCGCTCGAAGAGCAGCCGGTACTGCGTGAGGCGTTCCTCCTCGCCCAGGAAGACAACACCGTGCGACTGGTCGAGTTGCACGGTGTCGAGCTGCGGCACGGGGCCGCTCACGTAGTTGATCGTCTGGCCCGAGCCCGGGTACGAGCCGGCCGAGAACGGGATCACACGCAGCTCGATGTGCGTCAACTCGGACATCTTGAGCAGGTGGTCCAACTGGCCGCGCACGACGGGGAGCCCGCCGAAACGCATGCGCAGCGCTGCTTCGTGCACGATCGCGCGGTACCGCACCGGGTCTGGTCCGTGCAGGACCGCTTGGCGCTTGATTCGGTGCGAGATCCGGTGCTCGATCGCGGGCGGGGAGAGCTCGGGGATGGCCTGGCGGTAGATCTCGCGAGCGTGTTCGACGGTCTGCAGGAGCCCAGGGATGTGCGAGGTGTGTGCGGTCCTCAGCCCTGTGCCGTGGTGTTCGAGTTCCGCCAGGTCGAGCAGGCCATCAGGAAGCACCCCGCGGTACTCCTCCCACCACCCGCGCCGACGCTCGGTCATGCGGGCCAGCGCTTGGACGTATGCCTCGTCCGGGCATTCGTAGAGGGCGGCCAACGCCCTGACGCGCTCCGGGCTCACGCCGATCCGCGCGGCCTCCATGTTGCTGATCTGCGTCTGCCGGATCCCGAGGTGCTGCGCGGCCTGGGTGGCGTTGAGGCCCGCGCGTTCGCGCAGGGTTCGCAGTTCGCGAGCTAGCCGGAGTTGGCGGGCCGTGGCCACTTCATGCTCCTTCGAACGGCCGTCGTAACCCACAGGAGTGGGTTTGTTACTTGTTCCCTGCGCTCCATGTAACTAATTACATGGAGCCGCTAGTTTGTGAGTCGGGCCTCCACCCGGAAGCACCCCGCTCGACGGAGCGACCTGGTCACCGGGCACCACACGCATCGACACCAACACCCCTCCGTGATCGGAGACTTCCATGAGTGTCACCGTAGCCCCGTCGTGGGCCTACACCCTCCAACTTCCGCAGGATCCCCGCGCCCCGGGTCTCGCCCGGCGGATGCTCCGCTGGGTCCTCCAGGTGCACGCGATGACCGCCGTGGAGCCCACGGCCGAGCTGCTGACCTGCGAGCTGGTCACCAACGCCTACCTGCACTCCGACACCCCGTACACCCTCCGCCTGCGCGCCCTCACCCCCGACCGCCTCCGCGTGGCGGTCTGGGACAGCAACCCGCACATCCCTCCGCCCTTCACGCCGGGCGGCACGGCCGACACCCCCGCGACGACCGCCGAGTGTGGCCGAGGGCTGTTCCTCGTGCAGTCCTACGCGGACAACTGGGGCGCGTACCCGCTGGGCAGCGGCGGGCTGTACGGAGAACCGGGCGGGAAGTTGCTGTGGGCGGAATGCGGGTCGCCTTGACCGGCCGTCCGCTTCCACCGCACCGCCCTGTCTTCACCCCGTGCGAGCCGACTGCCGCGTGAGGGAGAAGCGCGTAGCGATCGTGGGCGGCTTATGAAGGGGCACGGCCGGCCCGGAGGCCGCCAAGCCGGGCTGGGGGCCTACGGACGCTGACGCGTCCGCCCCGTGGGGCGGGCCCGCACCCCGGCGCCGGGACGCGCACCTGGTACCGGAGTGCCTGCGTTGTCCCCCTGGGCGTCCTTCCTGGGGGTGTCCGCCGAGGTCTTTGCCTTCCGGGGCGGGGTGGCCTGTCAAGGGTGGAACGAAGTGGAATCGCCGCAGGCGACGCGACGAAGGAGCGCCCTTGACAGGCCACCCCGCCCCGGAAACCCTCGGTCGGCGGACGCCCACAGACCGGGGCGGTACTCGAAGCCTCCGGAGGCGGGGGCATCCCTCAAGGGGCACGCGAAGCCACCCCGGGCCTGTCAAAGCTGCCCCCGTCCCGCGCCCGCACCTACGTGCCGGCCCAGCCTGAGGCCGTCCGCCGACCGAGGGTTTCCGGGCCGGGGCACCCTGTCAAGGGCGCTCCGCTGCGCTACGCGTCGCTGCGCGATGGCCCTTCGGGCCACCCTTGACAGGGCACCCCGGCCCGGAAGGAAAAGCCCTCGGCGGACAGCCCCAGGAAAACGACCTGGGGGGACATCAACCACCAACCACCCTCAGGGCCGGGACCCGGCGTCGGGGAAGGGGCATCCCCGGTTCCGCGGCACGTCGCCCGGTCACCGGAGCTGCCCCGGCCCCCGCCCCACGGGGCGGACGCGGCAGCGTCCGTAGGCCCCCCGCCCGGCTCGGCGGCCTCCGGGCCGTCTGTGCACCTTCATAAGCCGCCCACGATCGCTACGCGCTTCGGCCGTCGCGTGGCGCACGGCCCGGCGTGGCCGGACGTGAGCCGCCACAGATCCGGTACGCGCTTCGGCCGTCGCGTGGCGGGCGGCCCGGCGTGGCCGGACGTGAGCCGCCACAGATCGCTGCGCGCTTCGGCCGTCGCGCGGCGGGCGGGTCTGGCTGACCTGTTGAAACGCATCGTTTTCGTGCATGGGCGGGGTGTCGTGCGGTGTCAGCGCCGACCGCGGTGGCCCGGAGCCGCTACGGCCCGGGCCACCGGCGGGAGTCACTCCGGCCTGCGGCGGATCTTGTTGCCCAGCCAGATCAGTGGGTCGTACTTGCGGTCCACGGCTCGTTCCTTGAGGGGGATCAGGGCGTTGTCGGTGATCTTGATGCCCTCGGGGCACACCTCCGTGCAGCACTTCGTGATGTTGCAGTAGCCCAGGCCGTGCTCCTCCTGGGCGGTGCGCTTGCGGTCCAGGCCCTGCTCCGCAGCCGCGTCCAGCGGGTGCATGTCCAGCTCCGCCACCCGCATCAGGAAGCGGGGGCCGGCGAAGGCGGTCTTGTTCTCCTCGTGGTCACGCACCACGTGGCAGGTGTCCTGGCACAGGAAGCACTCGATGCACTTGCGGAACTCCTGGGAGCGGTCCACGTCCACCTGTTGCATCCGGTACTCGCCGGCCTTGAGGCCCTCGGGCGGGACGAAGGCGGGGACTTCGCGGGCCTTGGCGTAGTTGAAGGAGACGTCCGTGACCAGGTCGCGGACGACCGGGAAGGCGCGGAGAGGGGTGACGGTGATGGTTTCGTCGCGGGTGAAGGTCGACATGCGGGTCATGCACATCAGGCGCGGCCGGCCGTTGATCTCCGCGCTGCACGAGCCGCACTTGCCCGCCTTGCAGTTCCAGCGGACCGCCAGGTCCGCCGCTTGGGTGGCCTGGAGGCGGTGGATGATGTCCAGCACCACCTCGCCGTCGTGCACCTCGACCGTGAAGTCCCGCAGGCCGCCGCCCTCCGCGTCGCCCCGCCAGACCCGGAAGCGCGCGTCGTACGTACTCATTCGTAGAGCTCCTCTTCGGCGAGGTACTTGACCAGCTCTTCCTTCTCGAAGAGGGCGAGCAGGTCGGGGCGGATGGGATCCGTGCGGGTGCGGACCAGCTCGATGTGGTCGGCGGCCGGGTCCGTGGGGGTGGGCGACACCGGTGTGCAGAGGAGGTTCAGCGGGCGCCAGGAGCGTTCCATGGACGGGTAGTCCTCGCGGGTGTGGCCGCCGCGGCTCTCGGTGCGCTCCAGGGCGGCCCGGGCCACGCACTCGCTGACCAGCAGCATGTTGCGGAGGTCGAGGGCGAGGTGCCAGCCCGGGTTGAACTGGCGGTGCCCCTCCACGCCGGCGCGGCGGGCCCGTACGCGCAGGGCGGCGAGCCGCTCCAGGGCCTGGGCCATCTCGCCCTCCCGGCGGATGATGCCGACCAGGTCGTTCATCGTCTGCTGGAGTTCCTGGTGGAGGGTGTACGGGTTCTCCGCGCCCTCCTCCGCGTGGAACGGGGCCAGGGCTTCCGTCGCGGCCGCGTCGATCTGGTCCTGGGAGACGGTGGGGCGGGCGGGGAGTCCGGACGCGTACTCGGCGGCGTGCAGGCCGGCCCGGCGGCCGAAGACCAGGAGGTCGGAGAGGGAGTTGCCGCCGAGGCGGTTGGAGCCGTGCATGCCGCCCGCGACCTCGCCCGCGGCGAAGAGCCCGGGCACGCCGACCGTGGCGGCGGTGTCCGAGTCGACGGCGATGCCGCCCATCACGTAGTGGCAGGTCGGGCCGACCTCCATCGGCTCGGCCGTGATGTCGACGTCGGCCAGTTCCTTGAACTGGTGGTACATCGAGGGGAGCCGGCGTTTGATCTTCTCGGCGGGCATGCGGGTCGAGACGTCCAGGAAGACGCCGCCGTGCGGGGAGCCGCGGCCCTCCTTGACCTCGGAGTTGATGGCCCGGGCGACCTCGTCGCGGGGGAGCAGCTCGGGCGGACGCCGGTTGTTGTCCGGGTCCTCGTACCAGCGGTCGCCCTCCTCCTCCGTCTCCGCGTACTTCTCCTTGAAGACGTCGGGGACGTAGTCGAACATGAAGCGCCTGCCCTCGCTGTTGCGCAGGACGCCGCCGTCGCCGCGGACGGATTCCGTGACGAGGATGCCCTTCACGGACGGGGGCCAGACCATGCCCGTCGGGTGGAACTGGACGAACTCCATGTTGAGCAGGGGCGCGCCGGCGAGGAGGGCCAGGGCGTGGCCGTCGCCGGTGTACTCCCAGGAGTTCGAGGTGGTCTTGAAGGACTTGCCGATGCCGCCGGTGGCCAGCACGACCGCGGGGGCCTCCAGGACCGAGAAGCGGCCGGACTCGCGTTCGTAGCAGAAGACGCCGGAGACCTTGTCTCCTTGTTTGAGGATGCGGGTGACCGTGTACTCCTGGAAGACCTTGAGGCCCGACTCGTAGTCCCCGGTCTCCTCGTGGTCCTGCTGCTGGAGGGAGACGATCTTCTGCTGGAGGGTGCGGATCAGCTCCAGGCCCGTACGGTCGCCGACGTGCGCGAGGCGGGGGTACTCGTGGCCGCCGAAGTTGCGCTGGGAGATCTTCCCGTCGGGCGTGCGGTCGAAGAGCGCGCCCCAGGTCTCCAGCTCCCAGACCCGGTCGGGGGCCTCCTTGGCGTGCAGCTCGGCCATCCGCCACTGGTTGAGGAACTTGCCGCCGCGCATGGTGTCGCGGAAGTGCACCTGCCAGTTGTCGTGCTCGTTGACGTTGGCCATGGAGGCGGCGATGCCGCCCTCGGCCATCACGGTGTGGGCCTTGCCGAACAGGGACTTGCAGATCACCGCGGTACGGGCGCCCCGCTCCCGCGCCTCGATCGCGGCCCGCAGCCCGGCGCCTCCCGCGCCGACCACGACCACGTCCCACTGCTGCCGGTCGACTTGAGCCATGTCAGAAGATCCTCGGGTCGGTGAAGGCGCCGGTGGCGAGCAGGTACACGTACAGGTCGCAGAGCGCCACGCTGATCAGTGAGGCCCAGGCGAGGAGCATGTGGCGGGCGTTGAGCCTGCCCACCCAGCCCCACAGGCGGTAGCGGACCGGGTGTTTGGAGAAGTGCCTGAGGCGGCCGCCGATGATGTGCCGGCAGGAGTGGCACGACAGGGTGTAGGCCCAGATCAGCACGGTGTTGACGAGGAAGACGAGCGTGCCCAGGCCCATGTGGCCCCACTCGTAGTTCTCGTCGCGGAAGGTCAGCAGCGCGTCGTACGTGAGGATCGCGGCGACCGGCAGCGCCGCGTAGAAGAAGTAGCGGTGCAGGTTCTGCAGGACGAGCGGGAAGCGGGTCTCGCCGGTGTACTTCGCGTGCGGCTCGGCGACGGCGCAGGCGGGCGGCGAGGCCCAGAAGCCGCGGTAGTACGCCTTGCGGTAGTAGTAGCAGGTCAGCCGGAAGCCGAGCGGGAAGACCAGGATCAGCAGTGCGGGGGACAGGCCCCACCAGCTGCCGAACAGGGCCCAGTTGGGGCCGCCCTGCATCGGGACGCAGTTCTCCGCGAGGCAGGGCGAGTAGAACGGCGAGACGTAGGGCGCGGCGTAGTAGTCGGCGTTGGCGAAGGCCCGCCAGGTCGAGTAGACGATGAAGGCGAGCAGCCCCGCCGCGGTGGCGGCGGGGGCCAGCCACCAGCGGTCGGTGCGCAGGTGCCGGGCGGGGATCTCGGCCCGGGAGGCGTCGTGGACGCCGGTCAGCCGGGCGGGTGGTTCTGTTCCTGTGGCCAAGAGGGACTCCGGGTGGAGTGGACGAGGGGTGTGAGGCCTGGGGCGGCCCTGCGGCCGGGGCCGGCCGGGCGAGGCGGTGCCGGAGGAGGCGGACCGGAACGCGGCGGTGCGGGACCCCGGTGATGCGGGGGAGCGGCAAAGCCCGACCGCGGCCCCGCCGGGGCGGCGGGGCCGTGGTCAGGGCGGAGGCTACGCCGCTACGGCGCGCGACGGTCGCGGGCGCCGAGGCCCTCGTCGTCCGTGTCCGTCCACATCGCGCTGTCGTACGGGGTGTCCGGGATGGTGACCATCCCCTGGCCCGGGGGCGTGGGGGAGGAGGAGCCGGCCGGGGACTGGCGCGCGGCCTTCTGCTCCAGCTGCTCGACCTTGCGGGTCAGCTCGTCCAGGTTGCGCCGTACGGCATTCAAATCGTCCTGCAGGGACATGACTTGCCCTCACTTCCGCAGGTTGCGGTGGCAACGCTCATGTGCGCCTGCGAGTGTCGCGCCTCCCGTCCCCGGTTGTGAAGGGATGTGCCGGGATTGCGGGCGCGCAGGCGCGATCTGTGCGCCCCTCCTCCCCCCATTCTCATCCCTCGCAGGAGGGAACGCCCGGCCTTCCCGCGCTACCCCCGGGGGTGGGTGGCGGCAAGCGCGTTGGGCCGAGCGGGTGGGGTTGGCGGCGTGGCGCGGCGCGGGTGAGGGGGGAGCGGCGCGTGGTCGATTTCAGTGGCTTCGTCACCAGTGTGATCAGCTCCTTATACCGCCATACCGCCATACGTGATCGAGAACGGCCGCCCCGGAGGTACCACCCATGTCCCAGAGAAGGCGCAGATCGCTGGCGCTCCTGACCTCGGGCGTGCTCGCGCTGCCCCTCCTGGCGGGGTGCGGTTCGCCCGACGACGACGGCGGCCGGGCCGCCGGCCAGGACATCGGCGCCGCCGCCCGGCCGATGGTGGCCGACGGGGGCGTGATGCGCTGGGCCGTCGACGAGCTGCCCGACACCCTCAACGCCTTCCAGGCCGACGCCGACGCCACCACCACCCGCATCGCGGGGGCGGTGCTGCCGGCGCTGTTCACCCTGAACGCGCAGGGCCGGCCGGTGGCCAATCCGGACTACCTGGAGAAGGCCGAGGTCGTCGAGCGCGAGCCGAAGCAGGTCGTCCTCTACAAGCTCAACCAGCAGGCGGTGTGGAGCGACGGCCGCGAGATCGGGGCCCCCGACTTCGTCGCCCAGTGGCGCGCGCTGAACGGCCGGGACTCGGCGTACTGGACGGCCCGCAACGCCGGCTACGAGCGCATCGAGAAGATCGAGCGCGGCGGGGACGACCTGGAGGTGAAGGTCACCTTCGCCAAGCCCTACGCCGACTGGCGGTCGCTGTTCACCCCGCTCTACCCCAAGCAGGTCACCGGCACCCCCGAGGCCTTCAACGAGGGTGCGCGGGGTGCGCTCAAGGTCACTGCGGGCCCGTTCGCGCTCGGGGCGGTCGACAAGAAGAACGCCACGGTCGCCCTGTCGCGCAACCCGCGCTGGTGGGGCCAGCCGGCCAAGCTCGACACCCTGGTGCTGGCCGCGGTGCCGCGGGCCGACCGGCCGGCCGCGCTGGCGGCCGGGAAGCTCGACATCGCCGAGGTCGACCGGGCGGGCGCCGAGCGGATCGCGCTGGCGCTGCGGGACGCGAAGCGGGGTGCCGGCGCGGCCGGGAAGCCGGCCCACGGGCCCGGCTCCGCCGTCACCCCGGCGCAGGCCCTGAGGTCCTGGGCGCTCGCCCACGGCTCCGCCGAGGAGCAGGCCGAGGACGAGAAGGCCGCCCGCAAGCGGAACGCCGACGCGGTGGCCTCGTACGCCGCGGAACAGAAGGCGCTGGGCGGCTTCCGGGTGCGCAAGTCGCTGGAGCCCGCGTACACCCAGCTGGCGCTGAACGGCGCGAGCGGCCCGCTGGCCGACGAGCGGGTGCGCCGCGCCATCGCCCGGGTGCTGGACCGGCAGGCGCTGGCCGAGGCGGTGCTCAAGCCGCTGGGCCTGCCCGCCCGGCCGGTCGGCAGCCACCTGGCGCTGGCCGGGCAGCGCGCGTACGCCGACAACAGCGGCGCCCTCGGCGACCGGGACACCCGTGCCGCCCAGGCCCTGCTCGCCGACGCCGGCTGGCGCAAGGGCGCGCCGCTCGGGGACGCCGCGGCGGGCGCCCGGGCGGGCGGCGAGGCCGCGCGGCCGGCCGGGGACGACTCCAAGACGGCCCGGCCCGCCGGTGACGGCACCGGCAACGACGGGCTGTACATCGTGGGCCAGGAGGACGAGAAGAACCCGGGCCGCCGGCCGGTCGCCGACCGGGGCCGGTACGCCGGGGACGGCGCGTACGCCGCGGCCGCGGACGGCGAGGTCGTCGACGCGGACACCGCGTCCGCGCGGCGCGGCGGTGCCGCCCTGCTGGCCCCGGCCCCGCTGGCCGCCCTGCAGGAGGCCTCGCTGGTCGACCAGGCCGAGGCGCTGGCCGCGCCGGGCGCGCGTGACGACGGCAAGAAGCGTGCCGACGAGGACGCGGAGACGGCCGACGCGAAGGAGGGCGACGGGCGGGAGCCCGCGGCGGGCGTCCCGGCCAAGGGCACCCCGGCCCCGGCCCGCCAGGTCCGCACCTCCGGCTCCCTCCTGGCGAAGGACGGCAAGACGCTCAGCCTGCGGTTCGTGCTGCCCTCGGGTCCCGGCTCGGAGGCGCTGCGCACGGTCGGCGAGCGGATCTCGCAGATGCTGCGGGGCATCGGGATCAGCACCGAGCTGACCAAGGTGCCGGACGAGAGCTTCTTCAAGGACCACATCGCCTCGGGCCAGTACGACCTCGCCCTCTACTCGTGGCCCGCGACGGCCTACCCGGCCACCGACGCCCGGCCGATCTTCGCCAAGCCGGAGCCGGCGGCGGACGGCTCGCTGCTGGTCGAGCAGAACTACACCCGGGTCGGCACCGACCACATCGACCAGCTGTTCGACCAGGCGCTCGGCGAGCTGGACGAGGACGAGTCCCGGGAGCTGATGAAGAAGGCGGACGCCCGCATCTGGGCCGCCGCCGGCTCCATCCCCCTCTACCAGCGCCCCGAGCTGGTGGCGGTCAAGCCGGGTGTGAGCAACGCCGGCGCCTTCGGCCTCGGCACCCCCCGCTACCAGGACATCGGCTGGAAGAAGGCGGGCGCCGGCGGCCCCGGGGGCGCCGGGAAGAACTGAGGAAGAAGATCTGCAGAACGTGTGAAGGCATCCGGGCGCAAGCTCAGATGTGGCTCAAGTGCCTTGCCCGCCGGACCCGCCGGCGGGCAAGGTCGGTCGCACCCGTTGACCCGCCCCGGGACCTCCCGGGACCCCCTCCGGGGCCGTACCCTCCCCACCTCAGGGACGGCCCCGCGCGCACCGCAGCACCACAGCAGCACCGCCCCCGAAAGCTCAGCCCTCCGGCCTCTTGACAGGCCCCCGGCATGCGCTCCCCGCCACGCGACGTACCATGGGGTAAGGCCGTGGCAGGTTTTCCGCCCGGCGGGCTCGCGTACCGGACCGTACGCGACGCCATCCACGATCCCGGGAGAAGCGCCGCAG
This sequence comes from Streptomyces sp. NPDC101118, assembly GCF_044759445.1. Classification (NCBI taxonomy): domain Bacteria; kingdom Bacillati; phylum Actinomycetota; class Actinomycetes; order Kitasatosporales; family Streptomycetaceae; genus Streptomyces; species Streptomyces sp. NPDC101118. The sequence goes on from NZ_JBIVZG010000016.1 coordinate 156,948, forward strand.
TATGCCCACGCGCCACGACATCCGTAACGTTGCCATCGTCGCCCACGTCGACCACGGCAAGACGACCATCGTCGACGCCATGCTCAAGCAGGCTGGCGCCTTCGCCGCCCACCAGCAGCTCGACGACCGCATGATGGACTCGAACGACCTGGAGCGTGAGAAGGGCATCACGATCCTCGCCAAGAACACGGCGGTGAAGTATCACCCCAAGGACGGCGGGGCCCCGATCACGATCAACATCATCGACACCCCCGGCCACGCCGACTTCGGTGGCGAGGTCGAGCGCGGCCTGTCGATGGTCGACGCCGTCGTCCTGCTGGTGGACGCCTCCGAGGGCCCGCTGCCGCAGACCCGCTTCGTGCTGCGCAAGGCGCTGCAGGCCCGGATGCCCGTCATCCTCTGCATCAACAAGACGGACCGCCCGGACTCCCGGATCGACGAGGTCGTCAACGAGACCTACGACCTGTTCCTGGACCTGGACGCCGACGAGGACCAGATCGAGTTCCCGATCGTCTACGCCTGCGGCCGCGACGGCATCGCCTCGCTGACCAAGCCGGAGGACGGCACGGTCCCGGCGGACTCCACCAACCTGGAGCCCTTCTTCTCCACGATCCTGGAGCACGTCCCGGCCCCGACGTACGAGGAGGACGCGCCGCTCCAGGCCCACGTCACCAACCTCGACGCCGACAACTTCCTCGGCCGCATCGCGCTGCTCCGCGTCGAGCAGGGCGAGCTGCGCAAGGGCCAGACGGTCGCGTGGATCAAGCGTGACGGCTCGATCTCGAACGTCCGCATCACCGAGCTGATGATGACCGAGGCGCTCACCCGCAAGCCGGCCGAGGTCGCGGGCCCCGGTGACATCTGCGCCGTCGCCGGCATCCCCGAGATCATGATCGGTGAGACGCTGGCCGACCCGGAGAACCCGGTCGCCCTCCCGCTGATCACGGTCGACGAGCCCGCGATCTCCATGGTCATCGGCACCAACACCTCCCCGCTGGTCGGCCGCGGCGGCACCGGCAAGGGCGCGGACGCCAAGTCCGCGGTCAAGGACCGCAAGGTCACCGCCCGCCAGGTCAAGGACCGTCTGGACCGCGAGCTGATCGGCAACGTCTCGCTCCGCGTCCTCGACACCGAGCGTCCGGACGCCTGGGAGGTGCAGGGCCGCGGTGAGCTGGCGCTGGCCATCCTGGTCGAGCAGATGCGCCGCGAGGGCTTCGAGCTGACCATCGGCAAGCCGCAGGTCGTCACCCGCGAGATCGACGGCAAGGTCCACGAGCCGGTCGAGCGCATGACCATCGACGTGCCCGAGGAGCACATGGGTGCCGTCACCCAGCTCATGGGCGTCCGCAAGGGCCGCATGGACAACATGTCCAACCACGGCTCCGGCTGGGTCCGCATGGAGTTCGTCGTCCCGTCCCGCGGCCTCATCGGCTTCCGTACGGAGTTCCTGACGCAGACCCGCGGCACCGGCATCGGCCACTCCATCCACGAGGGCCACGAGCCGTGGTTCGGCCAGCTGCAGACCCGCAACAACGGCTCCCTGGTCGCCGACCGCGCCGGTGCGGTCACCGCCTTCGCGATGACCAACCTGCAGGAGCGCGGCGTGCTGTTCACCGACCCCGGCACCGAGGTGTACGAGGGCATGATCGTCGGCGAGAACTCGCGTGCCGACGACATGGACGTGAACATCACCAAGGAGAAGAAGCTCACCAACATGCGCTCCGCCTCCGCCGACTCCTTCGAGGCGATCGTCCCGCCGCGGAAGCTCTCCCTGGAGCAGTCCCTGGAGTTCTGCCGCGACGACGAGTGCGTCGAGGTGACCCCGGAGGCCGTGCGCATCCGCAAGGTCGTCCTGGACCAGAAGGAGCGCTCGCGCACCGCTTCGCGCGCCAAGGCCGCCAAGTAGTCTGAGTCACAGCAGCCGTAACAGCCCGGCCCCCCACGCACTGCGTGGGGGGCCGGGCTGTTCGCGTTTGTCAAACGGATTGTTGCACTCCAGTGTCCGGATTCCGGTCGTCACACTCCGGAACGTGCGCTAACCGTCCGTTTCGGGCGTGTCTGTCTGTGCTCCCTTTGTCCGTATTTCGGTTTTTGAGCACTGTTGATGTTGTGAAACCGAGACCCTTTAAGTGTGGTTAACAGCCAGGGCGTCCTTAAGGATGGCTCCATTGAGCTCGGGTCAATGGGTCACGCGCTGTGGGGAGCGCCGACTCACGAGCACACTCGGGGCACTGTCTCGTAGCCGTCAGGGGTGTCGGCTGCGTATCCGTGTCCCTCATGTAGATCAGTGGACTCATGAGGAGGAAACCCATGCGCGGTGCCAAGAGCGCCAAGCTGGTAGCGGGCGCGATTGTCGTCGCCCTGGCTGCGACCGCCTGCGGCGGTGGCAAGGACGGCGGTTCGAACGACGCCGGCAAGGGTGCCGTCGACGCCAACGGCATCTTCTCGATCGAGGTCGGCGAGCCGGAGAAGCTCCTGCAGCCGGCCGACACGATGGAGTCCAACGGCTCGATCGTTCTCTCGGGCCTGTTCTCGCAGCTCGTCGACTACGACGCCGACGGCAAGCTCACGATGGTCAACGCCGAGTCCGTCGAGTCCAAGGACTCCAAGACCTGGACCGTCAAGCTGAAGCCGGGCTGGACCTTCCACGACGGCACCAAGGTGACCGCCGAGTCCTACGTCAAGGCGTGGAACTGGGCCGCGAACATCAACAACAACCAGGGCAACGCCTCCTGGTTCTCCGACATCAAGGGCTTCGAGAAGCTCCACCCGGAGAAGGAGGGCGCCAAGCCCACCGCCGACAAGCTGGACGGTCTGAAGGTCGTCGACGAGAACACCTTCACCATCGAGCTCGTCTCCGCGATCCCGTACTTCGCGTACAAGCTCGGCTACGAGGTCTTCTCCCCGCTGCCGGAGTCGTTCTACGCGAACCCGAAGGCCGCCGGCGAGAAGCCGATCGGCAACGGCCCCTACAAGTTCGACTCGTGGGAGCACAAGAAGCAGATCAAGATCGTCCGCTACGACGGCTACAAGGGCGACAACAAGGCGAAGAACGGTGGTGTGATCTTCAAGAACTACACCACCCTCGAGACCGCCTACGAGGACCTGAAGTCGGGCAACGTCGACGTCCTGCGTCAGATCGCCCCGAAGGACCTGCCGGTCTACCGTCAGGACCTCGGCGACCGCGCCGTGGACCAGGCCTACTCCGCCATCCAGACCCTGGCCATCGCGTTCTACGCGGACCAGTGGAAGGCCAAGCCGGTCAACCCGAAGGTCATCCAGGGCCTGTCGAAGGCGATCGACCGCGACACCATCACCAAGACCGTCCTCAACGGCACCCGTGAGCCGGCCACCGGCTGGGTCGCCAAGGGCGTCATGGGCTTCCAGGACAACGGTGGCTCCGACGTCACCAAGTTCGACCCGGCCGCGGCCAAGAAGCTCATCGCCGAGGGTGGCGGCGTTCCCGGCAACGCCATCTCCATCCAGTTCAACTCCGACGGTGGCCACAAGGAGTGGGTGGAGGCCGTCTGTGGCTCCATCACCAAGGCGACCGGCGTGAAGTGCGTCGGCGACGCCAAGCCCGACTTCCAGGCCGACCTCCAGGCCCGCAAGTCGAAGCAGGTCAAGTCGATCTACCGCTCCGGCTGGGTCCTCGACTACCCGGTGAACGCCAACTTCATCCGTGACCTGTTCAAGACGGGCGCGGCGGGCAACCAGGGTGACTTCACCAACAAGGAGCTCGACGGCAAGATCGACAAGGCCGACACGGCCGCGTCGCTCGAGGAGTCGGTGAAGGCGTACCAGGCCATCGAGAAGGAACTGGTCAACTACATGCCTTCCATCCCGCTCTGGTACTACAAGGTCAACGCGGGCTACTCGGAGAACGTCTCCGGCGTCCAGTACGCCCAGGACGGCGACCCGATCCTCGAGACCGTCGAGGTCAAGAAGAAGTAGTCACTGACGTAGTCCGCAGTACGGCTGTGGACTGACGGGGAGTCAGTCCACAGCCGGCCTTTACGCAGTGTCCGGGGGGCCCTTCCGTATGTGCACGCGCCGCCGCAACAGGCGCGTGCCGCACGGGAGGGCCTGTCCCGCGCCTGCCGCATTCTCAACGGAGGCATGATGGGGCGCTATGTCGCACGACGACTGCTCCAGATGATCCCGGTCTTCTTCGGGACGACCCTGCTCATCTTCCTTATGGTCTACAGCCTGCCCGGTGACCCCGTGGCGGGTCTGTTCGGCGACAAGGGAACGGACCCGGCCACGCTGGCCAAGCTCCGACATGAGTACGGGCTGGATCTGCCGATCCTTCAGCAGTACTGGAACTACCTTTCCGACATCCTGTTCCACTTCGACTTCGGCTCGCAGATCCGGAGCGGTCGTGAGATCACGGACGTCATGGGCGACGCCTTCCCGGTGACGCTCCAGCTGGCCACGCTGGCGTTCGCCATCGAGATCGTCCTCGGCATCGGCCTCGGCATCGTCGCCGGCCTCAAGGCCGGCCGTCTCGCCGACAACCTGATCCTGATCTTCACGCTGCTGATCATCTCGGTCCCGGTGTTCGTGCTCGGCTTCATCATCAAGACCGTCTTCGCGTTCAAGCTGGGGTGGATCGAACCCAACGTCGGCCAGGACGAGACGTGGGGCGAGATGCTCGCGCCCGCCATCGTGCTCGGCGCGTTGTCCCTGGCCTACGTGGCGCGTCTGACGCGTACGTCCATGGCGGAGAACCTGCGCGCGGACTACATCCGCACCGCGGTCGCCAAGGGCCTGCCGAAGCGCCGCGTCATCGGCGTCCACCTGATGCGCAACTCGATGATTCCCGTCGTGACCTTCCTCGGCACCGACATCGGCGCCCTCATGGGCGGCGCGGTCGTCACCGAAGGACTCTTCAACGTCCACGGTGTCGGTGGTCTCATCTACGACTCCATCGTGCGCCGCGAGGGCCTGACCGTCGTCGGCATCGTGACCGTCCTGGTCGTCGTGTACCTCATCGCCAGCCTTCTCGTCGACCTCCTCTACGCGGTCCTGGACCCGAGGATCCGTTATGCCTGACATCACCAAGACCGTCGACGCGCCGGCCGAGGAGACCTCGGCCCCCGTCGTCGCCGCCGCGCCGCAGAAGGCGGAGAAGGCCCGCAGCCTCTGGGGCGACGCCTGGGTCGACCTGCGCCGCAACCCGTACTTCATCATCTCGTCGGTGCTGATCTTCCTCCTGCTGCTGATCAGCGCCTTCCCGAGCTGGTTCACGAGCGCCTCGCCCACCGACGGCGACCTGGTGAAGCACTTCCTCACCAAGCCGGAGCTCGGCAGCATCGGCTCTCCGGACTGGTTCGGCTACGACGGCCAGGGCCGCAGCGTCTACGCCCGTGTCATCTACGGCACCCGCGCCTCGATCATCGTCGGCGTGGCCGTCACGGCGATCGTGACCGTGCTCGGCGCCATCATGGGCATGATCGCCGGTTACTTCGGCGGCATCACCGACGCGATCCTGTCCCGCCTGACCGACATCTTCTTCGGTGTCCCCTTCCTGCTCGGCGCCATGGTCGTCCTGCAGGCCTTCACCGACCGCACCGTGTGGACCGTGGTGTTCGCGCTGGCCTTCCTGGGCTGGACGCAGATCACCCGCGTCATGCGCGGTGCAGTGATCACGGTCAAGCAGGCCGACTACGTGCACGCCGCCCAGGCCCTGGGCGCCGGCACCGTCCGGATCCTCTTCCGGCACATCCTTCCGAACGCCATGGCCCCGGTGATCGTCGTCTCGACGATCGCGCTCGGCGGCTACATCTCCGCGGAGGCGACCCTCTCGTACCTCGGCCTGGGCCTCGCGTCCCCGACCGTCTCGTGGGGTGTCGACATCTCGGCCGGTGCGGCGCAGATCCGAGTGGCGGAGCACATCCTGCTCTACCCGTCGATCATGCTCAGCATCACCGTTCTGGCGTTCATCATGCTCGGCGAAGCAGTCCGCAACGCCCTCGACCCGAAGCTGCGCTGAGGAGGGCGTACGTGACCACCATCGACAAGACCACGACGGTCCCGGCCCCCCGCGACGGGGAGGCCTTCGACGGCCCGCTGCTGGAAGTCCGCGACCTGCACGTGGAGTTCCACACCCGTGACGGTGTGGCCAAGGCCGTGAACGGCGTCAACTACAGCGTGAGCGCCGGCGAGACCCTCGCCGTGCTCGGCGAGTCCGGCTCCGGCAAGTCCGTGACCGCTCAGGCGATCATGGGCATCCTCGACATGCCCCCCGGCAAGATCCCGCAGGGCGAGATCCTGTTCCGCGGCCAGGACATGCTGAAGATGAGCAACGAGGAGCGGCGGCAGATCCGCGGCCGGAAGATCGCCATGATCTTCCAGGACGCGCTCTCCTCGCTGAACCCCGTGCTCTCCGTCGGTTACCAGCTCGGCGAGATGTTCCGGGTCCACCAGGGCCTGTCCAAGAAGGACGCCAAGCTCAAGGCCATCGAGCTGATGGACCGGGTGAAGATCCCCGCCGCCAAGGCCCGGGTCAACGACTACCCGCACCACTTCTCGGGCGGCATGCGCCAGCGCATCATGATCGCCATGGCGCTGGCCCTGGAGCCGGACCTGATCATCGCCGACGAGCCGACCACGGCCCTCGACGTGACGGTCCAGGCGCAGGTCATGGACCTGCTCGCGGAGCTCCAGCGCGAGATGAACATGGGCCTGATCCTGATCACCCACGACCTCGGCGTCGTCGCCGACGTCGCGGACAAGATCGCGGTCATGTACGCCGGCCGGATCGTCGAGACCGCTCCGGTCCACGAGATCTACAAGCGCCCGGCGCACCCGTACACCAAGGGTCTGCTGGAGTCGATCCCGCGCCTGGACCAGAAGGGCCAGGAGCTCTTCGCGATCAAGGGCCTCCCGCCCAACCTGCTGCGCCTGCCCACCGGCTGCTCCTTCAACCCGCGGTGCACCGCGGCCCAGGACGTCTGCCGTACGGACATCCCGGTGCTGCACCCGGTGACCGAGCAGGACGGCAGCGAGCTGCCGGGCCGCAAGAGCGCGTGCCACTTCTGGAAGGAGACGATCCATGGCTGAGCCGACCAAGAACGACGAGGCCGCCAAGGACGCCGTCGCCGAGGTGGAGGCCGCGATCGAGGCCCCGGTCGCCAAGGGCGAGCCGATCCTCCAGGTCCGCAACCTGGTCAAGCACTTCCCGCTGACCCAGGGCATCCTGTTCAAGAAGCAGGTCGGCGCCGTCAAGGCCGTCGACGGCGTCTCGTTCGACCTGTACCAGGGCGAGACCCTGGGCATCGTCGGCGAGTCCGGCTGTGGCAAGTCCACGGTCGCCAAGCTGCTGATGAGCCTGGAGCGGGCCACCGCGGGCGAGGTCTTCTACAAGGGCCAGGACATCACCAAGCTGTCCGGCCGTGCCCTGAAGGCCGTCCGCCGGAACATCCAGATGGTGTTCCAGGACCCGTACACCTCGCTCAACCCCCGTATGACGGTGGGCGACATCATCGGCGAGACCTTCGAGATTCACCCCGAGGTGGCCCCGAAGGGCGACCGGCGCCGCCGCGTGCAGGAGCTGCTCGACGTCGTCGGTCTGAACCCGGAGTACATCAACCGGTACCCGCACCAGTTCTCGGGCGGTCAGCGCCAGCGCATCGGCATCGCCCGCGGCCTCGCGCTCAACCCCGAGATCATCATCTGCGACGAGCCGGTCTCCGCCCTGGACGTCTCCGTCCAGGCGCAGGTCGTCAACCTGATGGAGAAGCTGCAGGACGAGTTCAACCTCTCCTACATCTTCATCGCGCACGACCTGTCGATCGTCCGGCACATCTCGGACCGCGTGGGCGTGATGTACCTCGGCAAGATGGCCGAGATCGGCACGGACGCGCAGATCTACGACCACCCGACGCACCCCTACACCCAGGCGCTGCTGTCGGCCGTCCCGGTCCCGGACCCGGAGGCCCGCGCGAACCGCGAGCGGATCATCCTCACCGGTGACGTCCCCTCGCCGGCCAACCCGCCGTCGGGCTGCCGCTTCCGCACCCGCTGCTGGAAGGCGCAGGACAAGTGCGCCGAGGAGATGCCGCTGCTGGCCATCCCCGAGCGCTTCAAGGGCTCGGACTCCCCGGCCGCGCACGAGTCGGCGTGCCACTTCGCGGAGGAGAAGGCCGTCCTGGCCGTCTGATCCGCACGCGCAGCACTCCGTAGTACCCGCAGTACCGCAGTACGAGCGCCAGGGCGCCCGGTCCGCACCGTCGGCCGGGCGCCCTGCGCCGTTCCCGGGGCCCGCCGGGCGCCGCGCGGAAATGGGTTTGCGGCCGCGGGGCGCCGGGCCCGACAGTGGGCCGATGCTGACCGTACGGCCCGCCGGGCCCAACGACGCGTCCGACATCTGCGCCCTGATGAACGCGGTGGACACCGCGGAGATCGGGCGGCCCGAGACCGACCTCTCCGACGTCGAGGCGGACCTGCTGCACCCCGAGGTGGACCTGGCCCGGGACTCCTGGCTGGCCGTCGAGGGCGGCCGGGTGGTCGCGTACGCCGTGGTCTGGTGCGACGGCGACCCCGCCAGGGTCGACGGCGACCACTACGTACTGCCCGGCCACGGTGCGGCGGGGGAGCGGCTCCTGGCCCTGATGGAGGCCCGGGCGCTGGAGCGGGCCCGCGAGGGCGGGTCGCCGGCCGCGGTGCTGCACCTCAGCCTGAACGTCCGGCCCACCCTGGACACCGCCGTGCTCACCGGCCGCGGCTGGGGGCGGGTGCGCCGCCACTACGTGATGGTCCGTGACCTCGCCGCCCGGGCGGACCTGCCGCCCGCGCCCCTCGACGGCCTGACCCTGCGCGCCTGCGAGACGGAGGCGGACCGGCGGACCGCCCACGCCCTGCTGATGGACAGCTTCTCGGCCCACTTCGACCACCAGCACCGCTCGTACGAGCAGTGGCTCGACGACCTCGGCGCCCCGCGCGGGGCGATGGACTGGTCCCTGGTCTGGATCGCGCAGCTCGCCGGGCACGGCGACGTGGCGGTGCTGCTGAGCAGGGACAACCGTGCCGCGATGGGCTGGGTGCGCAGTCTCGGCGTACGCGCGGACGTGCGCGGCCGCGGCATCGGCGGCCACCTGCTGCGGCACGCCTTCGCCGTGTACGCGGCCCGCGGCCGGGACACCATCGGGCTGGGCGTGGACACGCTGAACGCGACCGGTGCCCTCGCGCTCTACGAGGCGCAGGGGATGCGTCCGCACTACTCCGTGGACACCTGGGAGGTGACCCTGGGTGATCTTGGCTGACGCCGGGGTGACAGCCGGGTGACACCGGCTCGCGGACGGCCGCGCATAATGTGCGCTCCGACACTTTTTGGGGTGATATTGGCGCCTAAGTGAGTCTTGGGAGCCAAGAGGAGGCACTCCATGCGCGGAGCCACCCACGCCAAGTGGGCCGCATGCGCGGTCGCCGTCGCGCTGACGGCGACGGCCTGCGGCGGCGGGAGCGACAGCGGCGGAGGGGACGGAGCCGGCATCGTCAGCTCCTCGTGGGGTGACCCGCAGAACCCACTCGAACCGGCGAACACCAACGAGGTCCAGGGCGGCAAGGTCCTGGACATGCTCTTCCGGGGACTCAAGCGCTACGACCCGAAGACCGGCGAGGCCCTGGACATGGTCGCGCAGAGCATCGAGACCACGGACCAGCAGAACTTCACGGTGACCCTCAAGGACGGCTGGAAGTTCAGCAACGACGAACCGGTGACCGCGCAGTCGTTCGTCGACGCCTGGAACTACGCCGCGGACGTGCGCAACAAGCAGAACAACTCGCCCTTCTTCTCCGACATCGTCGGCTACGAGGACGTGCACCCCGAGTCCGGGGAGCCGAAGTCCAAGACCATGAAGGGCCTGGTGGTGAAGGACGACAAGACCTTCACCGTCGCCCTGAAGGAGAAGTTCTCCACCTGGCCGGACACCCTGGGCTACCAGGCGTTCTCCCCGCTGCCCAAGGCCTTCTTCACCGACCACGCAGGCTGGCTCAACAAGCCCATCGGCAACGGCCCGTACACGGTGGACTCGTACACCAAGGGCACCGGCATGAGCCTGCGCAAGTGGGACGGCTACACCGGCCCCGACAAGGCGCAGAACGGCGGCGTCGACCTCAAGGTCTACACGGACAACAACACCGCCTACACCGACCTGCTGGCCGGCAACCTGGACCTGGTCGACGACGTGCCGGCGCAGCAGCTCAAGAACGTCAAGAACGACCTCGGCGACCGGTACATCAACCAGCCGGCCCTCATCATCCAGACCCTCACCTTCCCGCTGTACGACCCCGCATGGGGCAAGGCCGGCATGGAGAAGGTCCGCCAGGGCATCTCCCGCGCCATCAACCGCCCGGAGATCACCAAGCAGATCTTCCAGGACACCCGCAGCCCCGCCAAGGACTGGACCTCCTCCGCCCTGGGTGAGAAGGGCGGCTACAAGGACATGTGCGGGGACCTCTGCACGTACGACCCCGCCGCGGCCAAGCAGCTCATCCAGGAGGGCGGCGGTCTGCCCGGCGGCAAGATGACCATCACCTCGAACGTGGACACCGGTTCGCACCGCGTGTGGATGGACGCCGTCTGCAACAGCATCAACAACGCGCTCGGCCAGGGCCCCGTCTGCACCGTCAACCCGGTCGGCACCTTCGCGGACTTCCGCAACCAGCAGAGCTCCTTCAAGCTCACCGGCCCCTTCCGGTCCGGCTGGCAGGGCGACTACCCGCTGATCCAGAACTTCCTGGAGCCGCTGTACTACACCGGCGCCTCCTCCAACTACGGGAAGTTCAGCAACGCGGACTTCGACAAGCTCGTCGACCAGGCCAACCAGGAGAGTGACACCGCCGCGGCGATCGCGAAGTTCCAGGACGCCGAGAAGATCCTGGCCCAGCAGATGCCGTCCATCCCGCTCTGGTACCAGAACGGCAGCGCCGGCTACTCCGAGCGGCTGAGCGACGTAGCCCTCAACCAGTTCAGCGTCCCGGTCTACGACCAGATCAAGGTCAGCTGACGCCACGCCACTAGGAGTGGGCCCCCCGGCGCGCGAGCCACGGCGCCGGGGCGGCCCCCGGAACCCCGGAGGCGTCTATGGGACGCTACGTCATCCGACGGCTGCTGCAGATGATCCCCGTCTTCATCGGCAGCACCTTCCTGATCTTCCTCATGGTGTACGCACTGGGCGACCCCGTCGCGGCACTCTTCGGCGACAAGGCCCCCGACCCCGCCACCGCCGCCCGGATCCGCAAGGACCTCTACCTCGACCAGCCCCTGTGGAAGCAGTACCTGCACTACATGGGCCAGATCTTCCAGGGCGACTTCGGCACCGCCTTCAACGGCCAGCCGGTCACCGAGCTGATGGCCTCGGCCTTCCCGGTCACCCTGCGCCTGACGCTCGTGGCGATCGTCATCGAGATCGTCGTCGGCATCACCTTCGGCGTCATCAGCGGCCTTCGGAAGGGCCGCACGATCGACACCTCGCTCCTGGTGCTCACCCTGATCGTCATCTCGGTCCCGACCTTCGTCACCGGCTACCTGCTGCAGTTCGTCTTCGGCGTCAAATGGGGCTGGGTGTCGCCCACCGTCTCCTCCGACGCCCCCCTCAACGAGCTGATCCTGCCCGGCATCGTGCTCGCCCTGGTCTCCCTCGCGTACGTCACCCGCCTCACCCGCACCTCCATCGCGGAGAACGTCAAGGCCGACTACGTGCGCACCGCCACCGCCAAGGGCCTCCCGCGCAGGCGGGTCATCACGCGCCACCTGCTGCGCAACTCCCTGATCCCCGTGGTCACCTTCATCGGCACCGACATCGGCGCCCTGATGGGCGGCGCCATCGTCACCGAGCGCATCTTCAACATCCACGGCGTCGGCTACCAGCTCTACCAGGGCATCCTGCGCAACAACGCCCCGACGGTCGTCGGCTTCGTGACCATCCTCGTGATCGTCTTCCTGCTGGCGAACCTGCTCGTCGACCTGCTCTACGCGGTCCTGGACCCGAGGATCCGGTATGCCTGAGCCCGACCCCGAGCGCCCCGTGACCCCGCCCGAGGTCCCGGAGGGCCCCCCGCCCCCCGGCTCCGGGCACTACGACCCGGTGGGGCCCGGCCGCCGCGAGGCGATCGCCCCCACAGGACAGGGCGGACCCATGGACCTCGCGCTCGAAGAGGCCGAAAGCCTGGAGAAGGACCTGGAGCCCAACGGCCCCGGGCCCAAGGAGAAGGCCCGCTCCCTGTGGTCGGACGCCTGGCACCAGCTGCGCCGCAACCCGGTCTTCATCATCTCCTCGCTGCTGATCCTCTTCCTGGTCGTCATCGCCATCTGGCCCCAGCTCATCGCCAGCGGCGACCCCCTGCAGTGCGACCTGTCCAAGTCGCAGGAGGGCTCCGCGCCGGGCCACCCCTTCGGCTACGACACCCAGGGCTGCGACGTGTACACGCGCACCGTCTACGGCGCCCGCGCCTCCATCACCGTCGGCATCTGCGCCACCGTCGGAGCCGCCCTCCTCGGCTCCCTCCTCGGCGGGCTGGCCGGCTTCTTCGGCGGCTGGTGGGACGCGCTGCTCTCGCGGGTGGCCGACATCTTCTTCGGCATCCCCGTGGTCCTCGGCGGCCTGGTCTTCCTGTCCGTGGTCACCAGCACCACCGTCTGGCCGGTGGTCGGCTTCATCGTGCTGCTGGGCTGGCCGCAGATCGCCCGCATCGGCCGCGGTTCGGTGATCACCGCCAAACAGCACGACTACGTCCAGGCCGCCCGCGCCCTCGGCGCCGGCAACGGCCGGATGCTGATGCGGCACGTGGCACCCAACGCCGTCGCGCCGGTCATCGTCGTCGCGACCATCGCGCTCGGCACGTACATCGCGCTGGAGGCCACCCTCTCCTTCCTCGGCGTCGGGCTGCGGCCGCCCACGGTCTCCTGGGGCATCGACATCTCCAACGCCGCGCCGCAGATCCGCAACGCCCCGCACATGCTGCTCTGGCCGGCCGGGGCGCTGAGCATCACCGTGCTGGCGTTCATCATGCTCGGCGACGCGGTGCGCGACGCCCTCGACCCCAAGCTGCGCTGAGCGCCAAGGAGACGGGACATGCTGCTCGAAGTCCGCGATCTGCACGTGGAATTCAAGACGAGGGACGGGGTCGCGAGGGCCGTCAACGGCGTCAACTACTCCGTGGACGAGGGCGAGACCCTCGCCGTGCTCGGCGAGTCCGGCTCGGGCAAGTCCGTCACCGCCCAGGCCGTGATGGGCATCCTCGACATGCCGCCGGGGCGGATCCCGTCCGGCGAGATCCTCTTCAGGGGCAAGGACCTGCTGAAGATGAAGGAGGACGAACGCCGCAAGGTCAGGGGCGCCGAGATGGCGATGATCTTCCAGGACGCCCTGTCCTCGCTGAACCCGGTGCTCACCGTCGGCGCGCAGCTCGGCGAGATGTTCGAGGTGCACCGGGGCCTGTCCCGCAAGGACGCCAAGGCCCGGGCCGTCGAGCTGATGGACCGGGTGAAGATCCCGGCGGCCAAGCAGCGGGTGACGGACTACCCGCACCAGTTCTCCGGCGGCATGCGCCAGCGCATCATGATCGCGATGGCGCTGGCACTGGAGCCCTCGCTGATCATCGCGGACGAGCCCACCACCGCCCTGGACGTCACCGTGCAGGCCCAGGTGATGGACCTGCTCGCGGAGCTCCAGCGGGAGCTGAACATGGGCCTGATCCTGATCACCCACGACCTCGGGGTCGTCGCCGACGTGGCCGACAAGATCGCGGTCATGTACGCGGGCCGGATCGTCGAGGCGGCCCCGGTCCACGACATCTACCGGGCGCCGGCCCACCCGTACACCCGGGGCCTGCTCGACTCGATCCCGCGGCTGGACCAGAAGGGCCAGGAGCTGTACGCCATCAAGGGCCTGCCGCCCAACCTCCTGAACATCCCGCCCGGCTGCGCCTTCAACCCGCGCTGTCCGATGGCCCAGGCCGTGTGCCGCGCCGACGTGCCGCCGCTGTACGAGGTCACCGAATCGCCCGTACCGCGCGCCAGCGCCTGCCACTTCTGGAAGGAGTGCCTCCATGCCTGAGGCGATCCTCGAGGTACGCGACCTGGTCAAGCACTACCCGCTGACCCAGGGGATCCTCTTCAAGAAGCAGATCGGCGCGGTCAAGGCCGTCGACGGGGTCTCCTTCGCGCTCGGCGAGGGCGAGACGCTGGGCATCGTCGGCGAGTCCGGCTGCGGCAAGTCCACCGTCGCCAAGATGCTCGTCAACCTCGAACGCCCCACCTCCGGCTCGATCTTCTACAAGGGCGAGGACATCACGCAGCTGTCCGGCCGCGCCCTGAAGGCCGTCCGCCGCAACATCCAGATGGTGTTCCAGGACCCGTACACCTCGCTCAACCCCCGCATGACGGTGGGCGACATCATCGGCGAGCCGTACGAGATCCACCCCGAGGTCGCACCCAAGGGCGACCGGCGCCGCAAGGTGCAGGACCTGCTCGACGTCGTCGGCCTCAACCCGGAGTACATCAACCGGTACCCCCACCAGTTCTCCGGCGGCCAGCGCCAGCGCATCGGCATCGCCCGCGGCCTCGCCCTCCGGCCCGAGGTCATCGTGGCCGACGAGCCGGTCTCCGCGCTCGACGTGTCCGTCCAGGCCCAGGTGGTCAACCTGCTGGAGCGGCTCCAGTCCGAGTTCCGGCTGTCGTACGTCTTCATCGCGCACGACCTCTCGATCGTCCGGCACATCTCGGACCGGGTGGGCGTGATGTACCTCGGCCGGGTCGTCGAGATCGGCACCGACTCCCAGATCTACGACCACCCCACCCATCCGTACACCCAGGCCCTGCTGTCCGCCGTCCCGGTGCCCGACCCGGGCGCCCGCGAGCACCGCGAGCGGATCATCCTCACCGGCGACGTCCCCTCGCCCGCCAACCCGCCCTCGGGCTGCCGCTTCCGCACCCGCTGCTGGAAGGCGCAGGAGAAGTGCGCGCTGGAGGTGCCGCTGCTGGCGGTGCCGGAGTGGTTCCGGTCCGCCGGCGGACCGGCCGCGCACCCGTCGGCCTGCCACTTCGCCGCCGAGAAGCGGGTGGTCCCGCAGGAGGGCGAGCTGCCCCCGCCGCCCTCCCCGCCCCCGCCGCTGTCGAAGGAGCCGTAGGGGTGCCTCCCGGATCGGGCCGGGCGCTTTCGGGCGGCATATTCACCCGAAGCGATCAGCGGCAAACGATCACACGCACGAGGGATCCGCGAGGCCCCCGGTGGACGCCACCGGGGGCCTCGGCCCATGCCCGGACCGGGTGGGCGGCAGCCCCGTAGCAGGCCCGGGGCTGCCGCGCGGGGACTTTGCCAAGATCCACGGAGCGTGCTGCATTGATCACGACCGTGCAGAACGTCCCGTAACGCCCGGAACTCCGCACCCACACGGAAGGCCCCGGCATGTCCCACCTCCCGCACGCCGCCCTGTTCGAAGCGCTGCTGCCCCACCTCCCCGGCGACGCGCTCGTCACCGACCCGGTCCAGCTCGCGGCCCATTCCCACGACGCGGCCCCCTTCTCCGACCGGGGTTCACCCGCCCTCCTCGCCCTGCCCACCACCCCCGAGCAGGTCTCCCACATCCTGCGCGCCTGCTACGAACTCGGCGTCCCCGTCGTGCCGCAGGGTGCCCGCACCGGGCTGGCCGGCGCCGCCAACGCCGTCGACGGCTGCGTCCTGCTCTCCACCACGCGGATGGACCGCATCCTCGCCATCGACCCGGCCAACCGGCTGGTGCGCTGCGAACCCGGCGTCGTCACCAAGCACCTCAACGAGGCCGTCGCCCCCCACGGCCTGAGCTACCCGCCCGACCCGGCCTCCTGGGACCGCTGCACCATCGGCGGCAACATCGCGACCGACGCGGGCGGGGTCTGCTGCGTGAAGTACGGGGTCACCGCCGACTACGTGCTCGGCCTGGACCTCGTACTGCCCGACGGCCGCCGCACGCGCACCGGCCGCGAGACCGCCAAGGGCGTCGCCGGCTACGACCTGACCCGGTTGATCGTCGGCTCCGAGGGCACCCTCGCCGTGGTCGTCGGGGCGACGCTCGCCCTGCGCCCGCTGCGGCCCCCGGCCCACGCGCTCCTCGCCCGCTTCCCGGGCCTCACCGACGCCGGCGACGCGGTCGCAGCGATCACCGCACACGGGCACACGCCCTCCGCGCTCGAACTCCTCGACCGGGCCACCTCCCAGGCCGTGGCCGAACTGGGCCACCCCCTCATGGGCCCCGGCGGCCCCACCCTGATCGTCGAGAGCGAGGGCCCGGACCCGGCCGCCGAACTCGCCGCCATGGCCGGGCTGTGCCGCAGGACCGGCGCCGTCGAGGTCGTCGTGGCGGCCGACGGGGCCGAGTCGGCACGGATCGCCGAGGTCCGCCGGATGGTCGCCCCGGCGCTCCAGGCCCAGGCCGCCCGGCTCCCGGGGCAGGCCACCCTGTTCATGGAGGACGTGGCCGTGCCGCGCTCCGAACTCCCCAAGTTCGTCGCCACCGTCGAGGACATCGCGGCCCGCCAGCGGCTGCGCGTCTACACCGTCGGCCACGCCGGGGACGGCACCCTGCACCCCACGGTCGTCTTCGACGGCGCCGACCCGGCCCAGACCCGCCGCGCCAGAGCCGCCTACGACGACATCATGGCCGCCGGCCTCGCCCTCGGGGGCACGACGACGGCGGAGCACGGCATCGGCACGCTCAAGCGGGACTGGCTCACCAGGGAACTCGACCCCACCGCCCTGGAGCTGCAGCGCGGCCTCAAGCGCCTCTTCGACCCGAGGAACCTCCTGAACCCGGGCAAGGTCGTCCACGCCTGACCCCCTCCGGGGAAGGTCAGTTCCAGCGGACGACGCGGTAGGCGGCCCTGCCCTCCATGCCGCCGCCCCGGCCCAGCGCCCAGGCGAGGTACGGGCCTGCGGCGAAGACGGCGGGGTAGCGGTCGGTGGCCGGGGTCGCGTCCCGGGTGTTCAGCTTCCACAGACTGCCGCCGCCGAACTCGTACACGTACGCGGCCGGGGTGGACCCGGAGTCGCGGTGGCCCCACACGAGGCGGTCCTCGGTGAGGCGGAGGTCGATGGGGCGGTTGTTCGCGTGGTCGGCAGGCAGCGCGACGGTCACCGCCTCGTCGGTCCGGGTGTCCAGCACGTACACCGCGGCCGGCTGAGCGCCGAACCGGGTGGAGGGGCCGGTGACCAGCCAGGCGACGCGCGGGCCGGACACGGACAGGGAGTGGAATCCCTGGCCCACTGCGAGGCCGCCCGACACCACGAGCCGGACCTGCCCGTCGGTGCCGCGCTCGTGGATCTCGTACCGGTTCTCGGGCACCGAGGGGTCGTAATGGCTCGTGCGCACGAAGAAGAGCCGGCCGTCGTCCGTCGCCTCCGGCATCCCGGCCCGCTCGGCGACGGTCTCGTTCTCCCCGCTGCCGTCCAGCGGCCGCGCCATGATCCTCAGGGGGCCGGTTTCCGGCCCGCCGTCGGGCGAGACGGTCCGGGGCGTGGTCCAGTACGCCCGTCCGCCGCCGAGCGTGACCCTGAGACCCCGGTCCTGGTGCGAACCGACCCGGTCCCCGGAGTCGTCCAGCAGGCGCACCGCCCCGGCGGGGTCGCGGAGGAAGACGCACCAGTCCACCGGGCCACCTTCCTTCCAGGACGGCCGTGCCGTCTCCACCCACACCATGCTGCCCTCGTGCTCCCGGGCGGAGACCGGCGCCCGGTGCGGGGTGCGGCAGGCGGAGTCCTCGGTGGTCGGCAGGAGGCGGTGGCCGTCGGCGTCCTCCAGGCCGACGCGGCCCTGCCCGACCTGGACCGGGGTCTCGGGATCGCCCCCGGGCGTCGGGTTGGCCGTCACGACCAGCCGGCCGTCCCCGGTCAGTGCCAGTCCGCTGACGTCGGTGCCGTCCGCCGCCTTGTCCCGCGAGGTGTACGCCACCGTGTACTCGCGCCCCTCGACGGCCTCGCGGGCCTTCCCCGCGTCCAGCCGCACCGTCGTCTTGAACGAGTCGGGCGCCGGCGGCGGCCCCGTGGGCGCGGGGTGGTCGGGCGTGGGGAACGTAGGCCGGACGCTCGGCGTGTCGGCATGCGGACTCGGCACGACGATGGGCTTCCGGGGGCCCGAGGGGCCCGTCGCCCCCGCCCGGGCACCGGTCCCGGAGGCGGTCGGCCCCGCGCAGGCGGTGAGCCCGACGAGCAGCAGCAGGGCGGCGGTCACCGCCGGATTGGCGCGCATCGGGCCACCCTCGCACGGGGGGAAAACGATCTCCACAGGTACGCCGGATTCCGGCTACGGGCCGAGTGCGGGGTCGAGGACGACGTCCTCGGTGCGGGAGGTGGTCGACGGGGCCTCGGGGAAGTGGCAGGCCGTCAGGTGGCCCTCCGCGTTGCCCTCGATCCGCACCAGCGGCGGTTCCTCGGCCGCGCAGCGGTCCTGCGCCTTCCAGCACCGCGTGCGGAACCGGCAGCCGGAGGGCGGCGCGACGGGCGAGGGAACGTCTCCGGCCAGCCGGATCCGCTCGCGGCCCGCGTGCTCCTCCTCGTCGGTCAGCACCGCCTCCGGGACCGCCGACAGCAGCGCGTGGGTGTACGGGTGGCGCGGCCGGGTGTGGATCGAGTCCCGGTCGCCCACCTCGATGATCTTGCCGAGGTACATCACCGCGATGCGCTGCGAGAAGTGCCGTACGACGGCCAGGTCGTGCGCGATGAACAGGAACGCGATGCCCAGCTCCCGCCGGAGGTCCTGGAGCAGGTTGACCACCTGCGCCTGGATCGACACGTCCAGCGCGGAGACCGGCTCGTCGGCCACGATCAGTTTCGGCTCCAGGGCCAGCGCCCGGGCCACGCCGATGCGCTGGCGCTGGCCGCCGGAGAACTCGTGCGGGAAGCGGTTGTAGTGCTCCGGGTTCAGGCCCACCGTCTCCAGCAGCTCGCGGACCCGCCGCTCGCGGCCGCCCGGCGGGTCGATCCGGTTGATCTCCATGGGGCCGCCGATGATCGTGCCCACCGTCTGCCGCGGGTTCAGCGACGAGTACGGGTCCTGGAAGATCATCTGGATCTCGGAGCGGATCGGCGCCAGCTGCCGGCGGCCGGCGTGCGTGATGTCCTGCCCCCGGTACGAGATCGTGCCGCCGGTCGGCTCCAGCAGCCGGGTGAGCAGCCGGCCCGTGGTCGACTTCCCGCAGCCCGACTCGCCGACCAGCCCGAAGGCCTCGCCCGCGTGCACGGTCAAGTCGATGCCGTCCACGGCCTGTACCGCCCCGACCCGCCGCTTGAAGGGGAAACCGCCCATGATCGGGAAGTGCTTGGTGAGCCCGGTCGCGGTCAGCAGCGGTTCGCCGGCGGGCCCGCCGTCCGCGCCGCGCTGCGCGGGCAGGGTCAGTTCTTCGCTCATGACGTGCGGCTCCCGGGGCGGCCCTGGACCAGCCGGGGCCTGATCTGCTCGACGAAGAGGGTCTGCTTCTGTTCCGGCGTCAGGTGGCAGGCGCTGCCGCGCCCTTCCGGCAGCTCGGGCCGTACGTCCGTACAGCGCCCGCCGCCCACCTCCCGCGCGAAGGCGCAGCGCGGGTGGAACGCGCAGCCCGACGGCGGGCTGAGCAGGCTCGGCGGGCTGCCCGGGATGGGGCTCAGCGCGGTCCCGACGTCCGAGCCGAGCCGGGGCATCGAGCCGAGCAGGCCCCAGGTGTACGGGTGCTGGGGCGCCCGGAGCACCTCGCGCACCGCACCGCGCTCGACGGCCCGGCCGCCGTACATCACCAGGATGTCGTCGGCGGTGTTCGCGATGACCCCCAGGTCGTGCGTGATGAAGACGATCGCGGTGCCGAACTCCTGCTGGAGGTCCTTCAGCAGGTCGAGGATCTGCGCCTGCACGGTCACGTCCAGGGCGGTGGTCGGCTCGTCGGCGATCAGCAGGTCCGGGTCGCAGACCAGCGCCATCGCGATCATCGCGCGCTGGCGCATGCCGCCGGAGAACTGGTGCGGGTAGTCCCTGGCCCGGAGCCCGGGGTGCGGGATGCCGACCTTGCCGAGCATCTCCACGGCCCGCGCCCACGCCTCCCGCCGGGAGGCACCGGTGTGCTTCCGGTACGGCTCCGCGATCTGGCGGCCGATCGTGTAGTACGGCGACAGGGCGGTCAGCGCGTCCTGGAAGATCATCGCCATCTTGTTGCCGCGGAGCTTCTCCAGCGTCCGCTCCGGGGCACCGGTCAGCTCCTGCCCGTCGAGGACGATCTCGCCGGCGACCTCGGTGGTCTGCGGGTTGTGCAGGCCCAGCACGGTCAGGTTGGTCACCGACTTGCCGGAGCCGGACTCGCCGACGATGCCGAGGGTCCGGCCGCGCTCCAGCTCGAAGGAGAGCCCGTCGACCGCCTTGACGACGCCGTCCTCCGTCGTGAACCGGACGTACAGGTCGCGCACCGACAGGAAGGGCCCCGGGGCGGCGGGTGCGGCACCGCCCGCTTCCTTGGTCAGGGTCGTCAACGGAGCATCTCCTAGGCCAGCCGCACGCGCGGGTCGATGAACGCGTACAGGGCGTCCACGATGATGTTGAAGAGCAGGATCATGGCGGCGCCGAAGAGCATCACGCCCAGCAGCAGCGGCAGGTCCGAGTCGGTGACGGCGCGCACCGAGAGGTTGCCGATGCCGGTGAGCCCGAAGGTGTACTCGGTGATGATCGCGCCGCCGAGCAGCGAGCCCAGGTCGATGCCGAAGATCGTGACGATCGGCACCAGCGAACCGCGCCAGGCGTAGCGGAAGAAGACGTACCGGCTCGACATGCCCTTGGCGCGGGCGGTCTTCACGTGCTCCTCCTGGAGCTGCTCGACCATCGTGGAGCGCGCCATGCGGGTGTAGTTGCCGGTGAAGATCGTCGACAGGATCACCCAGGGCAGCAGCAGGCCGGTGAACCAGGCGACGGGGTTCTCGGTGAAGTCGGTGTACTTCGGCTGGGGCAGCAGCTCGGTCTGGAAGACGAAGACCGCGAGCGCCATGGGGCCGAGGAAGTAGATCTGCATCGAGCTGAGCACCAGCGAGCCACCGCTGAACACCTTGTCGGCGAGCGTGCCGCGCTTCCAGGCGGAGACCATGCCCGTGCCCAGCCCCACCAGCAGGAAGCAGACCGACGCGCCCACCGTCAGCGACAGCGTGACGGGGAAGCGGTCCAGCAGCAGCTCCCAGACCGGCTCGTTCTTGGAGAACGAGTAGCCGAAGCAGGGGGCGGGACAGGGCCCCAGGTCGAACTCCCGGCCGATGAGAAGACCCTTGAGGAACTCCCAGTACTGCACGGGTACGGGTTTGTCGATGCCCAGGTTCTTGTGGATCACCGCGAGCGCGTCCGGCGTACAGGTCTTGCCGCAGGCGAGCAGGGCCGGGTCGTGCGGGATGGCGAAGAACAGGAAGAACGTGAACACGCTGATCAGCAGCAGGATCACGACGGAGCCGAGGGTACGGCGCAGGAGGAATCGCAGCATGGGTGTGGGCAGCTCTCAGCAGCGGCGGCGGGGCGCCCGGCACCGCCCGCCCGCACGCAGGGGTCGCGTCGCGGGCGGGCGGACCGGAGGGCCGGTCGGTGAGGGTTACTTGACGAAGAGCTTGCGCGGGTCGATGCCGCCGAGGACGTCGTCGTACACGACGCCGCCGATGCCCGAGCCGGCGATCTGGACCTGCTTGTAGTAGCCGGTGGGCACCACGTTGACCACCTCGGTCAGCAGGTACTCGTTGACCTTGTTCCACTCGGTCGCGGCCTTCGCGGCGTCCGTGATGCCGTTGATCCGGTCGATGTCCGCGTTCACCCGCGGGTCGTTGACCTGCGAGTAGTTCTGCGCGCCGTCCTGGATCTGGCGGCCGTCGTACAGCGGCGGGATGACCGTGGACGCGGAGGGCCAGTCGGCGCCCCACGCGGTGTGGAAGATGTCGTACTTGTTGTTCACCTTGCTGACGACGTCGTAGTACGTGTCCTTGGGGATCTCCTGGCGCTGGACGTCGAAGCCGGCCTTCTTCAGGCCCTCCGCCATGCCGTTGGAGTACTGCTGGCCCTCGGGGGTGTTGATGTAGCCGAAGGTCAGCTTCATGCCGGCCTTGCCGGCCTCCTCCAGCAGCTTCTTGGCCTTCTCGGGGTCACCCGCGGGCTTGGCCTTCTTGCCGAACGGGTCGGACTCGCGGTAGCCGCTGACGGTGGGGGAGATCAGGCCGCCGGCGATGGCCATGGCGTCGTCGCCGCCGTAGGCGCGGATGAAGGGGGAGACCGGGAGCGCGTAGGCGATGGCCTTGCGGACCTTGATGTCCTTCAGCTCCGGCTTGCGCAGGTTGATGTTCATCTGGCCCACGTACGGCTGGAAGCCGTCGACCGAACGGGCCTTGAGCCCGGCGTCGGCCCTCACCTTGGCCAGGTTGGTGGCGTCCACCTGGTTGTTGAAGCTCAGCGCGGTCCTGTTCTCGCCGGTGTCGGCGATCAGGCGGCGGCTGGAGTCCTCGTACTGGTGGTTGAAGGTGATGTTGAACTGATCGACGTACGCGTTGCGGATCGGGTCGGTCTTCGGGTCCCAGTTCTCGTTCCGCACGAGCGTCATGGACTTGTCGGCCTTGAATTCCTTGATCCGGTACGGGCCCGAGGTGGCCGGTGCCTTGTCGTAGGCCTTCTGCGTGTCGCCCTTGGCCGAGACCACGCTGTACCCGGACATCGCGAGCGCGTAGGGCAGGTCGCCCTTCGGCTGCTTGAAGTGGAAGACGACGGTCTTGTCGTCCGGGGTGTCCAGAACCGTCGCGGGCAGGTGGGCGCCCTTGTACGGGCCGTCCGGCAGCAGCTTGCGGTACTCGGCGCCCGGCTTGTCGGCCAGCCACTGCTGGATGAAGGTCGGGCCCTCGGTGATCACCTGCGAGAACAGCCGCTCGAAGGTGTGACGGAAGTCCTTGGACGTGATCGGGGTGCCGTCGGCGAACCTGATGCCGTCCTTGAGGGTGTACGTCCACGTCCGGCCGCCGTCGGAAGGCGTGCCGCTGTCGGTGGCGAGGTCACCGACGATGGTGTGGCCCTTGCCGGTCGCGTCGGCCTTGTAGCCGGTCAGACCGCGGTGGATGAGCGACGCGAGGGACTGCTCGTCGGACACGTAGATGTTGCCCGGGTCGAGGTGCGCGTAGCTGTCGCGCTGGAGCACGGAGACGGTCCCGCCGGTCTTCGCGCCCGCGACGGGGGCGGCCGGACCGGTGGACGCGGCCTCGTCGCCGAACTTGATCTGCGCCTGCTGGCGCTGGGCGTTCTCCTTGTCCTTCTTGCCGTCGTTCTTGTCCCCGCCCGCGCCGCCCCCGCCGCAGGCCGTGAGCGCGAGTGCTCCGGCCGCGACCGCCGAGATGGCGGCGTACGCTCTGCGTCCACCCTGAGGAGTCAATGTTTCCACCTGTCCGTCCGTCATCGAGGGGATGTGCCTGGCGGTGATCAGCGCGCGGCCTTGGGATCGAAGGCGTCCCGGACCGAGTCCCCGAGCAGGTTGAACGCCACGATGAAGACGATCATCGCGATGCCGGGGAAGAACATGTACGTCAGATCGACCTCGTAGACGGACGCCGCCTTCGCGAACATCGCGCCCCAGTCCGGGGTGGGCTCCACGACGCCCACGCCCAGGAAGGACAGGCCCGCCTCGGCGGTGACGAAGTTGGGCAGCATGAAGGTGCCCTGGACGAGGATCGGTGTGACGAGGTTCGGCAGGATCTCCTTCCGGATGATCCGCCACGGCGAGGCGCCGCTGACCTTGGCGGCCTCGATGAACTCGCGTTCCCGCAGGGTGAGCGTGGTGCCGCGGAGCAGCCGGGCCAGCCCCATCCAGCCCAGGAACCACTGCACGGCGATCAGCGCGACCACCCGGACGTACGTCGGCGTCTCGTCCTGCGGGTCCACGAAGAGCGAGACGACCACCGGCATCGACGCGATGAAGAACAGCTGCGCGGGAAAGGCCAGCAGGAGGTCGATCAGCCGGCCGATCCAGTAGTCCGTCCGACCTCCGAGGTACCCCGCGGCCACGCCGAGGAGGATGCCGGTCAGGACGGTCGCCAGCGTCACCGCCAGCGAGATCATGAGCGAGGTGCGGATGCCGTAGAGGAGCTTGGTGAAGACGTCGTAGCCGTTGCCCGGTTCCAGGCCGAACCAGAACTCGGAACTCATCCCGCCGTTGGGGCCGATGGGCGTGCCGGCGCTGTCGAACAGCTCCATCCGCTCGTCGGCCCAGACGGTGTACGGGTCCTTGCCGTACAGCTTCGAGATCACCGGCGCGAGCAGCCCGACGGCGAAGAAGAAGAGCACCACGTACGCGGAGACCATCCCCGCCCGGTCGCGGCGGAACCGCCGCCACATCAGCTGTCCGGGTGAACGTCCCGTCAGCTCCTGCGCCTCCGCGGGGTCGATCTTCGCGAGGGGGTCCAGCGGCGGCGGAGTCCCGGAGGAGTCCGCCTCGGCCTGGGAAGGACTGGTCATCGAGTGAAGCCCCCGCGCTCTGAGTGGGAATTGAGCGGAACTCTCTTCAGTGGCGGGGGGCCAGTCAAGGGGGCCGACACGCCGGACAGGGCCGGGCGCCACAACTTGAGCAAAGGGAGTTCCGATCGCCGCCGTACAGTGCTTGACGAGGCGTCAGGCCGTGCTGACATGGGCGATAAATACCCATCAACTTCGTTAACAAGCAGGCAACTTCACTGTCGCAACACCGATATGTGAACGAGGCAGGCTGGACAGCGTACGGCCGTGCGGGTGCCGTCGGCCGGCCGGGAGACCCAGGTCCCCCGGCCGGCCATCCGCACGCCGTCCCGCGCAACCACGCGCCCCCGTCCGGCGGGTGCCATGCGCCCCCTCGTGCACCCGTGCTCCGAAGGATGCGTTCGCACGGAAAGTTATGATCCGTAGCGCACGGTGGGTATGACTCCGCCAAGTGCTGTCCGTCGCGCGCGCCGGCGGGCAGGGTGAGCACGTTGAGAACGCTGACAAGCCGTCCGGGTACGCGAACACATGTGGAGGTGAACCGCCGTGGCACTCTCGATTTCGGCGGTGGTGCTGCTGGCGATCGTCGTCTTCCTGCTGGTCCGCAAAGCGGGCCTGAAGGCGGGACACGCGTTTGTCTGCGTGCTGCTCGGGTTCTACCTCGCCAGCTCTTCCATCGCTCCCACCATCAGCGAACTGACCTCCAACGTGGCGGGCATGATCGGTGGCCTGAAGTTCTAGTCCGGGGCTCGTAGTCTGTCCCCCATGAACGGTCTTCCCGCCCGCCGCCTGCTCCTGGTGCACGCGCACCCGGACGACGAGTCGATCAACAACGGCGCCACCATGGCCAAGTACGCGGCCGAGGGGGCCCACGTCGCCCTGGTCACGTGCACCCTGGGGGAGGAGGGCGAGGTCATCCCGCCCGAGCTCGCCCACCTGGCGGCCGACCGGGACGACACCCTCGGCCGGTACCGGATCGACGAGCTGGCGGCGGCCATGGCCGAACTCGGCGTCACCGACCACGGCTTCCTGGGCGGCCCCGGCCGCTTCCGGGACTCCGGGATGATGGGCGTCCCCCAGAACCACCGCCCCGGCGCCTTCTGGAACACTGAGGTGGACGATGCCGCGCCGTACCTGGTCGAGGTGATCCGCCGGGTCCGTCCGCAGGTCATGGTCACGTACGACCCCAACGGCGGGTACGGGCACCCCGACCACATCCAGGCGCACCGCGTCGCCATGCGAGCCGCCGAACTCGCCGCGGAGAAGGCCTTCCGCCGCGACCTCGGCGAGCCGCACGAGATCCGGAAGATCTACTGGAACCGCATCCCGCGCTCCGTGGTCGAGGAGGGCTTCGAGCGGCTGCACGCGAAGGGCGAGGAATCGCCCTTCCCGGGCATCGCGACCGTCGAGGACGTTCCGGGCGTCGTGGACGACTCGCACATCACCGCCGAGATCGCCGCGGACGCGTACGGATCCGCCAAGGCCGCCGCGATGCGGGCGCACGCCACCCAGATCGCCGTCGACGGCCCGTTCTTCGCCCTCTCCAACGACCTGGCGCAGCCGCTGTTCGTCAAGGAGTACTACGAGTTGGTCAAGGGCGCCCCGGGCGTCCCGGCCGGCGAGCGCGAGCACGACCTCTTCGCGGGGGTGGACGGGTGACCTCGATGCCCGGCCGGATCGCCGCCACCCTCGGTCTGTTCGTCGCCGGTCTGCTGACCGGCCTCGCGGGCGCGCTCGTCGTCGACGCCTGGTTCCCCGGCGGGCTGTTGCTCGCCCTGCTGGGCACGTTCGGCTGTTTCCTCGGCGGGCGGATCGCCACCGGGGGCGTGCTCGGCACCGGTGCCGCGGCCGCCGGCTGGTTCGTCGCCTTCCTGCTGCTGTCCACCCCGCGGCCCGAGGGTGACGCCGTTTTCGTTGCCGGAATCAGCACGTATGTCTACATGCTGGGTGGAATCGTCGCCGCTGTGATCTGCGCCACCCTCCGCCCGCCGGCGGAACGAGCCGTTCCGGCCGCAGGGTCCGGCAGGTGACGTGCCGTTCGGGCCGACGCCGGGACCTCGTCCGGGGGTTGTGAGGACGGCGCCCGTGCGGCCTCGGGGGCGCACGCCGGAACCGGGCTGTCACATGCGGACAGTTGCGTTCCGGCGGTGGCCAGTATGGTGGACGGCGCCGCCGAGCTGCCCGCGCACGGTACGACGGGCGGCGGAGCCAACCGGGAGAACCTGCCTTGAGTCGTGAAACTGACAGTTCGTCCTCCGGGCCCCACGGGCGCGGCGGAGCCGCCTACCCCTCGGGTACGCCGCCGTACGGATCCCGCCAGAATCCGGCCACGGACACCGGGGCGAACGCTCCGGAGGAGCAAACGATGACTTCGAAGCCCACGCCGTCCTCCCTGGAACCGGACGAGCCCAAGACCGAGACCACGCTGACGACCCGGATCCGGATCAACATCCCGGGTTCGCGGCCCATCCCGCCCGTGGTCGTCCGCAAGCCGGTCGCCGCCGAGGACACGGTGGCGGAACCGGAGCCCGCCCCCGCGGCGTCGCAGAACGAGGAGCCGCCCGCGGCCCCGGCCGCGGCGGAGGCGCCCAAGCCGGAGCCGAGCGGCTGGTTCGCCCCGCGCAAGGGTGCGACCCCGCCTCCGGCGTCCCGCCCCGCCCTCCCAGGACCGGGCGCGGCCCCGGCTGCCGGGTCCCCTGCGGGGGGCCCGGACAACGGGGGAGCGGACATGAACGGACAGGGACCGGGCCAGCGTTCCGGCGGACCCCGCGCGGGCCTGCCCCAGCGGCCCGTCGGCCGCGGACCGGGCGCCCCCGGCAGCCCGGCCGCGCGCGGCGCGGGTGCCTTCGGCGCCGGCGCCCCCACGGGTGCCCCGGCCGGTGCCCCGGGTACGCCGCCCCGCGCGCCCGGCAACCGCCCCGGCGGCCCGGCGGCGGGCAACGGCTTCGGCCCCGGCGCGCCCGGCGCGCCCACCGCCCCCGGCGCTCCTGCCGGCAACGGCTTCCGCCCCGGTGCCCCCGCGGCCCCGGCGGCCGGCAACGGCTTCGGCCCGGGCGGTCCCGGCGCACCGGGCGCCCCCGCGGCTCCCGGCGGGCCCGGAGCGGGCGCCCCGGCCGGCGGCCACGGCTTCCCGCCGCCGGCTCCGGGCGCGGGCAGCGCGTACCCGCAGGGCGGCCCCGGCGACGGCGCCCTGCACCGGCCCGCCGGCCCGACGACCGGGCCCGGCCTCGGCACCATGCCGGTCGCGCCCCGCCTGGACGACGACACCAGTGCGTTCACCCCGCAGTGGCCCGGCCCGGACCTCGGCGACGACGCGCCCACCAGCGCACTGCCGGTCGTACCGCCGATGCCGCAGCCCGGTGCGCCCGCCGTCGAGAACCCCGGTTTCGACACCTCGGCCTTCGACGGCCCCGGCATCGACACCTCGGCCTTCGACCGCCCGGCCTACGACGCCCCCGCGTTCCCGC
Source organism: Streptomyces sp. NPDC101118 (assembly GCF_044759445.1). NCBI lineage: Bacteria > Bacillati > Actinomycetota > Actinomycetes > Kitasatosporales > Streptomycetaceae > Streptomyces > Streptomyces sp. NPDC101118. The sequence continues at coordinate 184,865 of NZ_JBIVZG010000016.1, forward strand.
AGGGCCCGGCCGCCGGCCAGGGCCCGGCCGTCCCCGCACCGGGCCGGCCCGGCCCGGGCGGACCCGGTACGGGCGGACCCGGTACGGACAGCCCCGGCCTGAGCAGCCCCGCCGCGGCGCCCCGGCGCCCGGTGCCCAAGCCGAAGAAGGCCGCGGCCGCCCGCAAGGGTGGCTCCAAGCTGGTGCTGGCCTGCTCCGGCGCGGTCGCCCTGCTCGGCGTCGCCTACGGCGCCGGGCTGCTGCTCAACCACTCCGACGTGCCCAAGGGCACCACCGTGCTCGGCGTGGACATCGGCGGCAGCAAGGAGGAGGCGCTCGGCAAGATGCAGCAGGCCTTCGGCGGCCGTGCCACCGCGCCGATCCAGCTCACCGTCGGCGGCCGGCAGGTCGAGCTCAAGCCGGAGAAGGCCGGGCTCAGCCTCGACAGCCAGACCACCGTCCGCAACGCCGAGGGCAGCGACTACAACCCGCTCTCCGTGATCGGCTCGCTGTTCGGCAACGAGCGCGCCGCCGACCCGGTGGTCCACGTCGACGAGGAGAAGCTCCAGGTCGCCCTGGAGGACCTCGCGGGCGGCTCCGGCTCCGTGGTCGAGGGCACCATCAAGTTCGAGCCCAACAAGGTCACCGCCGTCCCCGGCAAGGCCGGCAACGCCCTCGACGTCGACAAGTCGATGGCCGCCGTCGAGCAGGCGTACCGGAAGCAGCTGGAGACCGGCCGCGCCCCCGCCGTGGACCTCCCGGTCACCAGCAAGGAGCCGGTCATCGACCAGGCCGAACTCGACCGCATGATGAAGGAGTTCGCCGAGCCCGCGATGTCCGGCAAGGTCATCGTCAAGGCCGGCGGCAAGTCGATCCCCTTCGGCCCGGCCCTGTCGCTGCCGAAGATCCTCGGCGTCAAGGCGGTGGACGGCAAGCTCGTCGACACGTACGACCTGGTGGCCCTCAAGGAGCTGTACGGGGACACCTTCGACGGCGTGCTGATCACCCGCGGCACCGGCGAGAAGACCGCGGTCAAGCCGGAGGACGTGGTCGGCGTGCTGCGGCAGGCCCTGCGCGGCAAGACCGCCGCCGAGCGCACCGCCGAGATCGAGCTCGACCCGAGCTGACCCGCGACGCCCCTCCGCGCCAGGAGGGGCCCCGACGGTCCGAGGGCCCCCGCCGGAACACCGGCGGGGGCCCTCGCACGTCCGGACCCGGCCAGCATGTCCCGCGCCGGACTCCGCCCACCGCCCCTCGCCCGACCGCCCCTCGGCCGACCGCCCCTCGCCCGACCGCCCCACGGCCCGCCGCATTGCGCCCACCGCACCCCGCCGACGGCCCCTCGCACCCCGGCCCACCGCACCGTCACGGTCCCGCCCATGACATCCGTCATGCCGGACCCACGACCCGCGACACTGTCGCCGCCACCCCGCCGCGGGCGAGCCTTGGGGCATGACGACGACGACCGTGCAGAGCACCGCCACCGCCCGCCAGGCCTTCCGGGCGACCTTGCGGGAGCGGGCCGAGCAGGGCCGTACGCGGGCGGCGCGGCCCGGCTCTACCGCAAGGACACACTGAGGCCGTGAACACCACCCGCGTACGCACCGTGCCCGGCCCGGAAGCACCGGTCGGGACCGGCACCGGCGAACGGCCCGGCAACCGCCGCCAGACGGTCGTCAAGGTCCTCTGGACCTCGGTCTGGCTCTTCTACCTCGGCGCGCCCGTCACCGACCTGGTCGCCGGCGGGCACAGCACCGGGGTGCGGATCCTCGGCTGCCTGGGCCTGACCGCCTTCGTCGCCTGGTACCTGGTCCTGCTCTTCAGGACCGGCCACCGGGCGAGCACGGCCAGGCTGCTGGCCTCCGTCGGCGTCCTGGCCGCGCAGGCCCTGGTGCTGTCGGTGTGTCTGGGTCGGGAGTGGCTGGTGCTGTTCGTGTACGTGTCCATCGCGTCCGGCGCCGCGCTGCCGGCCCGGGTGGCGCGGTGGACGGTGCCGGGCGCGACCGCGCTGCTCGTCCTGGCCGCCCTCTCCGTGCCGGCGGGCGGGTACTACCTGGCCGGCCTGGTGGTGCCCGCGCTCCTCGGCGGCTTCGCGATGATCGGCGTACGGGAGATGCTGCGCACCACCCTCGAACTGCGGGAGGCGCGGGCCACGGTGGCCCAGCTGGCCGCCAACGAGGAGCGGCTGCGGCTGGCCCGGGACCTGCACGACCTGCTGGGCCACTCCCTCTCGCTGATCACCCTCAAGAGCGAGCTGGCCGGGCGGATGCTGCCGGACCACCCCGGGAAGGCGGCCGCGCAGGTCGCGGACATCGAGAGGGTCAGCAGGCAGGCGCTGGTCGACGTGCGCGAGGCGGTCAGCGGGTACCGGCGGCCGACCCTCCCCGGCGAACTGGCCGGTGCGCGCACCGCCCTGGCCGCCGCGGGCATCGTGGCGGACCTGCCGGTGGGCCCGGAGCTGCCGGTGGACCCGGACCTGCCCGAACTGCCGGAGGAGGCCGAGTCGGCGCTGGCCTGGGCGCTCCGGGAGGCCGTCACGAACGTGGTCCGGCACAGTGGTGCCCGCCGGTGCACGGTGCGGCTGGCCGCCCGCCAGACGCCGGCCGGGCCCGAGCTGGAGCTGTCGGTGGCGGACGACGGGCCGGGCGCGGGTGCCGTCGTACCCGGCAACGGCCTGGCGGGGCTGACGGAGCGGCTGGCCGCCGTGGGCGGGACGCTGTCCGCCGGGCCCTCGGCAGGGGGTTTCACCCTCTCCGCCCGGATCCCCCTCACCCCCCTAGGATCGGGCTCATGACCGCCGCACCCGTCCGAGTCCTCCTCGCGGAGGACCAGTCGATGGTCCGGGAGGCCCTCGCCGCGCTGCTCGGCCTCGAACCCGACGTCGAGGTGGTGGCCCAGGTGGCGCGCGGGGACGAGGTGCTGGCGGCGGCCCGCAGCCACGACGTCAACGTGGCGCTGCTGGACATCGAGATGCCCGGCAAGACCGGCATCGAGGCGGCGCGCGAGCTGCACGAGGCCCTGCCGGCCCTGAAGATCGTGGTGCTGACGACCTTCGGCCGGCCCGGCTACCTGCGCGGCGCCATGGAGGCCGGCGCCTCGGCCTTCCTGGTCAAGGACGCCCCGGCGGCGCAGCTGGCCGACGCGGTGCGCCGGGTGCTGGCGGGGGAGCGGGTCATCGACCCCACGCTGGCGGCCGCGGCCCTGGCGGAGGGCGCCAACCCGCTGACCGGCCGGGAGCGCGAGGTGCTGCGGGCGGCGGCGGACGGGGCGACCAACGCCGAGCTGGCGGCCGCGATGCACCTGTCCCAGGGGACCGTGCGCAACCACCTCTCGACGGCCATCCAGAAGCTGGCCGCCCGCAACCGCGCCGAGGCGGTGCGCCTCGCCCGCGAGAAGGGCTGGCTCTGACCTTCCCGGCCGGCCCCGGCCGCCGGCCTCCGGCCTGATCCGGGGGCCGGGCCTACGCCAGTTCGCGCAGGAAGTCCGCGACCAGCGGGGCGATCTCCGGCAGGCGCTCCTCCAGCGCGAAGTGGCCCGTCTCGAAGAGGTGCAGCCGCGCCTCCGGCAGGTCGCGCAGGTACGCGTGGGCGCCGGGCGGCGTGAAGAACGGGTCGCCGGCGCCCCAGACGACCAGCGCCGGCGGCGCGTACTCGCGCAGCCAGGCCTGCCACTCGGGGTAGCGCGCGACGTTGGAGCGGTAGTCCAGGGCCAGGTCCACCTGGGCGTCCTTGCGGCCCGGGAGCTCCAGGAAGTGCTGGTCGAGGGTCCAGCTGTCGGGGTCGAGGCGGGCCGGGTCGGCGGCGCCCGTCTCGTACTGGAAGCGGGTGCCCTCGGGGGTCAGCAGGCCCCGGATCTGCTCGACGTCGCCCGGGACCTCCCGGCGCAGGGCGATGAACTGCCGTGCGGCGTCGGAGAGTCCGTCCTCGTACGCGTTGCCGTTCTGCACCACCAGACCGGTGATCCACTCGGGGTGGCGGGCGGCGATCCGGAAGCCCACCGGCGCCCCGAAGTCGAAGACGTACAGGGCGAAGCGCTCCAGGCCGAGGGCGGTGACGAAGCCCTCGGTGACGTCGGCGAGCCGCTCGAAGGTGTACGTGAAGCCCGCGGGCGCCTCGGTGCGGCCGAAGCCCGGGTAGTCGGGGGCCACCAGTCGGAACTCGCCGCCCAGGGTCTCCATCAGCCGCCGGTACTGGTGGGAGCCCGAGGGGAAGCCGTGCAGCAGGAGCAGGACGGGGGCGTCGGCCGGGCCGGTCTCGCGGTAGAAGACCCGGACCCCGTCGACCTCGACGTACCGGTGGACGATCTGCGCCGAGCTGCTCATCACATGCCTCCGTAACGGAAAGACCCATTAGGTGCCGGGTGGCTCCCAGCATCGGCGATCACTACTAACGTGTCAACGGGTAGATGTAGCATTAGGGAATGACTGCACCGTTCCCCCTCACCGGCGAACCGCTCGCCCTGGACCTGGTCAACACCCGCGTCCTCGACGGCATGGTGGACCTCCTCGCGACACCGGAATCCCTCACGGCCTGGCTCGGCACCCAGAGCGGCCGTCTCGGGGCCCGCCCCGACGCCGGACCGGCGGAACTCGCCGCCGTCCACGCGGTACGGCACACCGCCGCCCGCCTCATCGGCGCGGCCCGCGCCGGGACCCCCGCCCCGCCCGAGGACCTCGCGGAGCTCAACAGGACCCTCGCGGCCGCCCCCGCCCACCGGCACCTCGGCCAGGACGCCGACGGCGGCTACACGGGCGGCACCCGGCGCCCCGGCACCCCCGCACAGCGCCTCGCGGCCGAACTCGCCGAGGCCGTCGCGGAGCTGCTCCTCGACCCCCGCTTCGAGAAGGTCCGCCAGTGCGAGGGCCACGACTGCGTGCTGCTCTTCCTGCCCGCGCACCCGCGCCGCCGCTGGTGCGTGCCGTCCGTCTGCGGCAACCGGGCACGCGTGGCCCGCTACTACCAGAAGCACAAGGAGCGCGACGAGGAGCGGTGAGAGACGTTCCCCGGCCCCGACGGGTCAGGCGGCCCCGACGGATCGGTCCGCCCCGACGGATCGGTTGGCCCCGACGGCTCAGTTGAGCATCGCCCGCGCCGCGGCCGCCTCGGCGCGGATCCGTTCCGCCGCGGCCTCGTCCACCGTGTCCATCAGCTCGGCGTACCCCTCCAGCTCCGCCGCGCCCCGCAGGAACTCGCCACGCTGCACCAGCAGCTGGGCCCGCTCGTAGCGCAGCCGGGCCGGGTGGGAGGGCAGCAGCAGCGACAGCTCCGTGGCCGCCAGCTGCACGCCGCACTGCTCGGGCCGGGCGCCCGCCCAGGCCCGTACGTTGTTCAGGATCCGCAGCACGATCTCCAGTGGGGGAGCAGGCTCCAGCTGCGCCGGGTCGAGCGGCGCGCCCGTGGCGCTCACCACCAGCAGCTCCGCGTCCGCGCCGGTCAGCGGCCGGCCGCCCGAGTACGGGTCGGCCAGCACGTGCTCCGACGGGTCGCCGAAGCCGACCACGAAGTGCCCCGGCAGGGCGACCCCGTACACCGGCGCCCCGGCCCGCCGGGCGACCTCCATCCAGACCACCGACAGCAGGATCGGCAGCCCGCGCCGGCGCCGCAGCACCTCGTGCAGCAGCGAGGAGTCCAGCCGCTGGTAGTCCACCGGGACGCCCTGGAACCCGTACCGGCCGCCGAGCAGCGCCGCCATCGCGGAGGCCCAGCGCCGGCCGCCGCGCAGCCCGTACGGGAGTTCGCCGGCCAGCCGGTCCAGCTCCATCTCGGCCTCGTCCATGCCCCGCTCGTCCAGTGCGGGGTCCAGCTCCGCCGCCAGCAGCAGGCACAGCCGCGCGAGGTCCGGCCGTTCGGACCGGGCCTCCCGGGCGAACTCCTCGCGGCCGCTCACGGCACGGCCGGGGCGCGGAAGTGGTGGTACGCGTGGTGCGGGGCGAAGCCCAGGCCGTCGTACAGGGCCAGCGCGCCCGCGTTGTCCGTCTCGACCTGGAGCCAGGCGGCCGAGGCGCCCTCCTCCAGCGCCTGCCGCGCCAGCGCCGCCATCACCGCGCCGGCCAGCCCCTCGCGGCGCCGCTCCGGCGCCACCTCCACGGCCATGAACCCGGCCCAGCGCCCGTCCACCACGCACCGGCCGATCGCCACGACGGTGCCGTCCTCCGCCGCTGTCGTCGCGAACCACACCGAGGGCCCGGCCGACAGCACCTTCACCACCTCGGGGGACACCTCGCCGGAGCGCTGGTAGCGGGCCGTCCAGGCCGCGTCCGCGGTACGGGACAGCCGCACCCGGGACACGTCCGCCGCCGCGTCCGCGAGCGGCGCCAGTGCGGCGATCCGCACCTCGGCCGACACCTCGCGCACCCAGCCGCGCCGCTCCAGCTCCACGCAGAGCGCCTCCTGGGTGCCCTCGGCGCCGGTGGCGAGCTGCGCGTACGCCGGAAGTCCCCGTTCCGCGTACCAGGAGGTCACCCGGGCGAGTGCATCGTCGAGCGGCATCCCCGGATCACCGAGCGGCAGCACCGAGTTGGCGCGCCGCGTGAATCCGGCGGCCGCCCGCAGCTCCCAGTCGCCCAGCCGCTCGCTCTCCACCGGCTGCCAGGCCCGGGCGGAGACGGTCGCGAGCTCCTCGAAACCCGCCGCAGGACCGCGCCGGCGCGCCGGGGCAGGGGGCACAATCTTGCCCGCGACCAGCGTCGATTCCGCGATGCGGACGGTTTCCCCGGTCCGCCGTGTGATCAGCAGCACACCGTCGTTCCAGGATGTGAGAACACCGACCGTGTCAGTGAAGGTGCCCGTGCCGTCCCGGTCGGGGTTCAGGCGGCGTACAGAGACGCGTTTACCCACGTCAGCCGGGGTGATACGCACTTCAAACCGTCCACCGGCAGTGATTTCCACAGCTCTGTATGCCCCTCCTGTTCGGATCGTGCCCCGGAACGGAGATACTAGGTGCGGGCATCGACGACGCCGCGCTCCCGCGCGATTTGGACAGCCCTACCGAGGAGGAACGAGAGCGTGACCTACGTCATCGCGGAGCCTTGTGTCGACGTCAAGGACAAGGCCTGTATCGAAGAGTGCCCCGTCGACTGCATCTACGAGGGTTCCCGGTCCCTTTACATCCACCCCGACGAGTGCGTCGACTGCGGTGCCTGTGAGCCGGTCTGCCCCGTCGAGGCGATCTTCTACGAGGACGACACTCCGGAAGAGTGGAAGGACTACTACAAGGCGAACGTCGAGTTCTTCGACGAGCTCGGTTCGCCCGGTGGTGCTTCCAAGCTCGGCCTGATCGAGCGTGACCACCCGTTCATCGCGGCCCTCCCGGCCGACATCAACGCCGGTCACTGAGGTGACATCCCCGGTCCTGTACGGCCCCGCCGTACAGGACCGGCGTGTTTTCCTGCCCCGTACCGCCACTACGAGGCGCTCCGAAGCCCGTACGAGAAAGTGAGCAGCGCACCGTGCCCGCAGTATCGTCCCGCCTCCCCGTCTTCCCTTGGGACAAGCTGGAGCCGTACAAGGCGACCGCAGCGGCCCACGCGGACGGCATCGTCGACCTCTCGGTCGGCACCCCCGTGGACCCGGTTCCCGACCACATCCAGCGGGCGCTGATCGCGGCCGCCGACTCCCCGGGCTATCCCACGGTGTGGGGCACGGCCGAGCTGCGCGACGCGATCGCCGGCTGGGCGGAGCGCCGCCTCGGCGCGGCCTCCGTCGCGCACACCAACGTCCTCCCGGTGGTCGGCTCCAAGGAGCTGGTGGCCTGGCTGCCGACCCAGCTGGGCCTGGGCCCGGGCGACAGGGTCGCGTACCCCCGCCTCGCCTACCCGACGTACGAGGTCGGCGCCCGGCTGTGCGGTGCCGAGCCGGTGGTCTACGACGACCCGACGGAGCTGGACCCGGCCGGGCTGAAGCTGCTGTGGCTGAACTCGCCGTCCAACCCGACGGGCCGCGTGCTGCCCAAGGAGGACCTCGTCCGGATCGTGGCCTGGGCCCGCGAGCACGGCGTGCTGGTCTTCTCCGACGAGTGCTACCTGGAGCTGGGCTGGGAGGCCGACCCGGTCTCCGTCCTGCATCCGGACGTCTGCGGCGGCTCGTTCGACGGCCTCGTCGCCGTCCACTCCCTCTCCAAGCGCTCCAACCTGGCCGGCTACCGCGCCGCGTTCCTGGTCGGCGACGGCGCGGTGCTGGGCGAGCTGCTCCAGATCCGCAAGCACGGCGGCATGATGACCGCCGCCCCCGTGCAGGCCGCCACCGCCGCTGCCCTCGGCGACGACGCGCACGTGGCCGAGCAGCGCGAGCGGTACGCCGCCCGGCGCGCGGCGCTCAAGGGCGCGCTGGAGGCCCACGGCTTCCGGATCGAGCACAGCGAGGCGAGCCTGTACCTCTGGGCCACGCGGGACGAGCCCTGCTGGGACACCGTGGCGTACCTCGCGGAGCTGGGCGTGCTGGTGGCGCCGGGCGACTTCTACGGCACCGCGGGAGCCGACTTCGTCCGGGTGGCGTTCACCGCCACCGACGAGCGGGTGGCCGCCGCCGTGAAGCGGCTGGGCGCGGCCGCCGCGTAACACCCGCGGTCGCGCCGAAGGCCCCGGAGCGCGTGCTCCGGGGCCTTCGGCGTCCCTGGCCGAGGAGGGGGTGTCAGCCGAGGGGGGACGGGACGGGCAGCTGGCCGGTGGCGACACCGCCGACCGGCAGTCCGCCGAGCGAGGGCGGGGCGGCAGGCAGCTTGCCGGTCACGGCATCGGTGGCGGGCAGCTTCCCGGCGACTCCGTCGGCGGCGGGCAGCTTCCCCGCGACTCCGTCGGCCGCGGGCAGCCCGCTCTCGGACGCCTGTCCGGCGGTCTCGCCGAGCAGGGAGGTGGCGCTGCCGGTGAGGCCGCTGGCGGACTCCTCGGCGGTGGCGGTCAGCGAGCCGAGCTGGGGGGCGGTCGTGGCCTCCGCGGCGCTCGCCGCGCCGGCCGCACCGACCACGGGTGCCGCCCCCGCCGCGAGCAGCAGCGCGGTGCGGGCGATCCGGCGGGTCAGGGGGAGGGACATGGTGCTCCTTGAAGCTGGGGGATCGTGCCGTACGCCGTGACAACAGCTCCCGGGGCGGGGTTGGTTGCGGTGACCGCAGGTAAAGGATTGGTAACGCATCGCATTATCGGCTGCGGTGAAAACCGTACGAGCACCTGGTCAGGGCGGTGCCGAACCCTTCCGGCACGGCTCCGGGCCGCCGCCCCCTGAGGGTGACCGCCCGGAAATCCGTACGGCCTGGTAGCCCGTCCCGCGGTCGAAGGAGCGCGGCCGCGCGCAGGACGGGTCGGGGACCGGCGGCCGCTCCCGCAGGATCCGCCGCGCCCGGCGCTCGCCCAGGCTGGTCGCGTACCACGGCACGTCGCCGGAGAGCCTCAGCTCCTCCCGGATCCCGGCCAGCGCGCAGGAGCGCAGCGGCTCCGGCAGCCGGTCCAGGGCCGGTACCGCGTCCGCCGACAGGAACTGCACGTACTCCAGGTCCAGCCGGCCGTCCCGCTCGAACCGGGCCACGTTCCGCTCGGCGACCAGCCCGTCTGGCGACACCAGCCCGAAGGCCAGCACGGACGCCCCCGCGGACGCCGCGACCGCCCGGGGCAGCAGCCGCGCCCCGAACACCCCGGCCGCGGCGATCAGTACGAGCACCACCCCCAGCCAGAGCTCGACGGCCGCCACGGAGAGCCGCAGCCGGGTCAGCCCGTACGCGTCCACGTACAGGTCCATGCGGCGCAGCGCGGAAGCCACCACCACCAGGGTCAGCAGGCACAGCGCCCCCAGCACCGCCCGGACCAGCCGCCGGTCGCCGGGAGTGGACCGGGGCGCCCAGCGCAGGGCGAGGGCGATCACGGCCAGGGTGAGCACGGTGGCCCAGAGCAGTTGCCAGAAACCCTGCCGGGCGTACTCGGCGTAGCTGAGACCGGTGCGCTCCAGGACCTCGGAGTACCCGCCGAACAGCACCGTCAGCTGTACGGCGTTGAAGCCGGCGAAGAGCAGGTCGAGCATGATCAGCGGCAGCGCCCACTCGGCCCGGGAGCGGGCCCTGCCCGGGGTCACGCGGATGCGGTCCCAGCGCATCGGCGCCGCCGCGACCCGGGCGGCGGCGAGCGCGGCGAGCCCGCCCAGGACGAACAGCACCAGCCGCAGCGGGCCGTCCGTGCCGGACAGGTCGGGGGTCATCCGCTCCAGCAGCTCCGCGAACGCGGCGTCGGCGGAGGCGAACAGGGCGCCGAAGAGCACCAGCAGCACCAGCGCCACCCCGGCCGCCTTGAGCAGCGGCAGCAGCCGGGGGTCGCGCCGCCCGGCGCCACGGGCCCGCAGGCCCTCCCAGCCCCAGCGGACGGCACCCGGCGCGGCCGCGAACAGACCGGCCGGACCCAGCAGCACGCCGGGCCACGTGCGGCTGCCGTGCAGCGCGAAGGCGGCCAGCCCGAGGGCGGCCAGCACGGCGAGGGAGGACGGCCACGCGGAGTCCCGCAGCGCGGGCACCACGAGCAGGGCGAGGCAGCCGGCCGCCCAGACCAGGCTCCAGGGCCGGGCCCGCCGCCCGGCGGCCCGGGCGGCGGCGTACGCGGCCACGGCGGCCGGCAGCACGGCGAGGAGCAGCCCGATCCCGACGCCGTCGGCCAGCAGCAGCGCGGCGGCGACCCCGGTACCCGGCACGGCCCACAGGGTCACGGCGGGGACGGGTGCCGCCGGCCCGCTCCGCACGACCGCCTCCCACCCGGGCGCCGCCGCCCGCGCGACCGCCACCCCGGCGGGCGCCTTCCACGGATCCCGGCCCGCGGGCCCGCCCACGGCGCCGGCGGTCCCCGCCCCCTGCGCCGCGGGCCCAGGGACGGGACCCGCCCCCGCCCCCGCCCCTCCGGCCGTACCGGGAACTTCCGCCGCGTTCTCGCTCACGGTCACCCCTCCCCTTCGGTCGCCCCGCGGGCTGTCGGCGGGACGGCGGAGCGGCAGGTTAGGTCCTCCGCGGGCGAACGGCCCCCGCCGTGCCGCCCGTTGTGCCACGACCGTGACATCCGTCCCCGTCCCGGGTTCCGTCCCCGGGCTCCCGCCCCGGGCCCCGGGCCCCGGCCCCGTCCCCGGGCTCCCGCCCCGTCCCCGGGCTCCCGCCCCGTCCCCGGGCTCCGGCCCCGGGCCCCGGCCCCGTGCGGTTCGTTGCCGGGGGCGCGGTGCCGATGTCGGGTGCGGCGTGGCGGGGGTGCGGGCCGTTGCCGCTGCGCGGAGCCGTTTCCCCACCCCGCCCCTTCCCGAACCGGGGCTCCGCCCCGGACCCCGCGCCTCAAACGCCGG